>NZ_BCBT01000028.1:0-75254 GCF_001320965.1 Pseudomonas sp. NBRC 111143
GCCCAAAGCTATTGCAGGGCTCTGGATCAAGGGTTTTCGCAGTACCTGCAAGGCATTGACCCACTACAAGAACACAACAGGGGGCGGTCATGAGGGAATGGCTGAAGGCGGATGCCAGGCGCGGAGCCTTGGCGTTGACGGCCAGCGCGTTGCTGGCGCTGGGCACATGGACAGGTACCGCACAGGCCGCGGCCGTGGCCGAATATTCGGTGGAATCGGCCAAGGCCAGCCAGAGCCTGCTGATCGACGGCGTGCACGCCGGCAAGCGCCTGGTGGTGGTCGGCGATCGCGGCCATATCCTGTTCTCCGACGACCAGGGCAAGACCTGGACTCAGGCTCGGGTGCCAACCCGTCAACTGCTCACCGCCGTGTTCTTCCTCGACGACAAGCGTGGTTGGGCAGTCGGCCATGACGCGCAGATTCTCGCCAGCAGCGACGGCGGTGCGACGTGGAGCAAGCAGTTCGAAGATCTCTCCCGTGAAGCCCCGCTGCTCGATGTGCGTTTCGTCGATGCCCAGCACGGCTTCGCCGTCGGCGCCTATGGTGCGCTGCTGGAAACCACCGACGGTGGGCAGAACTGGCAGGACGTCGCCGAGCGTCTCGACAACCCCGACCAGTTGCACCTCAATGGCATCACCCAGGTGAAGGATGCCGGCCTGTTCATCGTGGGCGAGCAGGGCAGCATGTTCCGCTCCAGCGACGACGGCCAGACCTGGTCGCACGTCGAAAGCCCCTACGAGGGCTCGCTGTTCGGCGTGACCGGCACTGGGCAGGCGCACACGCTGCTGGCTTACGGACTGCGCGGCAACCTGTTCCGTTCCACCGACTTTGGCGACACCTGGCAAGCCATCCCGCTGGAGGCGGGACGGGGGGCGCTCGAATTCGGCCTGGCAAACGCTACGCTTCTCGATGATGGCAGCCTCGTCGTGGTCGGTAACGGTGGCAGCGTGCTGCGCAGCCGCGACGACGGACAGACGTTCACGGTCTACAACCGCGCCGATCGCATCGCGCTGTCCGGTGTCAGCGGTCTGGCCGATGGCGGCCTGCTGCTGGTGGGGCAGGGTGGCGTACACCTGGCCACCGCCGAAGGCGCCGAGGAGGCTCGGCCATGACCCGTCCGGAGAATTTCAACATGCCCCACCACAAGGACAAGGCCACCCTGCTCGAGCGGCTGATCTTCAACAACCGCCCCGTGGTCATCGCCCTGTGCGTGCTGGTGAGCATCTTCCTGTTCTGGCAGGCCACGCAGATTCGCCCCTCCACCAGCTTCGAGAAGATGATCCCGCTGCAGCACCCGTTCATCGAACAGATGATGGAGCACCGCAATGACCTGGCCAACCTCGGCAACACCGTGCGCATTTCGGTCGAGGCGGTCAACGGCGACATCTTCGACAAGGACTACATGGAGACCCTGCGCCAGATCCACGACGAGGTGTTCTACATCCCTGGCGTCGACCGTGCCGGGCTGAAGTCGTTGTGGAGCCCGAGCGTGCGCTGGAGCGAGGTGACCGAGGAAGGTTTCTCCGGCGGCGAGGTGATCCCCAACACCTACAACGGCTCGCAGGACAGCCTCGACACCTTGCGTGACAACGTGCTCAAGTCTGGCCAGGTCGGGCGCCTGGTGGCCAACAACTTCAAGTCGAGCATCGTCGACATCCCGCTGCTGGAAAACTTCCCCGACCCACAAGACCCGGGCAAGCTGACCAAGCTGGACTACCAGAAATTCTCCCACCAACTGGAAGAGAAGATCCGCGACAAGTTCCAGGCGCAGAACCCGAACGTGAAGATCCACATCGTCGGCTTCGCCAAGAAGGTCGGTGACCTGATCGACGGCCTGGTGATGGTGGCGATGTTCTTCGGGGTTGCGCTGGTCATCACCTGGGCGTTGCTGTACTGGTTCACCTGGTGCATTCGCAGCACCATCGCCGTGCTCATCACCACGCTGGTGGCGGTGGTGTGGCAGCTAGGGCTGATGCATGCGGTCGGCTTCGGCCTCGATCCTTACTCGATGCTGGTGCCGTTCCTGATCTTCGCCATCGGTATCTCGCACGGGGTGCAGAAGATCAACGGCATCGCCTTGCAGTCCAGCGATGCCGACAACGCCCTGACCGCAGCGCGGCGCACCTTCCGCCAGTTGTTCCTGCCGGGGATGATCGCCATCCTCGCCGACGCCGTGGGCTTCATCACCTTGCTGATCATCGACATTGGCGTGATCCGCGAACTGGCCATCGGGGCCTCGATCGGTGTGGCGGTCATCGTCTTCACCAACCTGATCCTGCTGCCGGTCGCGATCAGCTACGTCGGCATCAGCCAGAAGGCCATCGCCCGCAGCAAGAAGGACGCGGTCTGCGAGCACCCGTTCTGGCGCCTGCTGTCGAACTTCGCCAGCCCCAAGGTGGCGCCGGTGTCGATCGCACTCGCGCTGGTCGCCTTTGCCGGCGGTCTCTGGTACAGCCAGAACCTGAAGATCGGCGATCTCGACCAGGGCGCGCCGGAGCTGCGTCCGGATTCGCGCTACAACCAGGACAACAGCTTCATCATCAACAACTACTCGACCAGTTCGGATGTGCTGGTGATCATGGTCAAGACCCCGGCAGAGAGCTGCTCGATCCACTCGACCATGGCGCCGATCGACGAGCTGATGTGGACCATGGACAACACGCCGGGCGTGCAGTCGACCATCTCCCTGGTGACCGTGTCCAAGCAGGTCATCAAGGGCATGAACGAGGGCAGCCTGAAGTGGGAGACCCTCTCGCGCAACCCGGACATCCTCAACAACTCCATCGCCCGCGCAGACGGCCTGTACAACGCCGACTGCTCGTTGGCACCGGTGCTGGTGTTCCTCAACGACCACAAGGCCGAGACCCTCGAGCGCGTCACCACGGCGGCCAAGGCCTTTGCCGATGCGCACAACAAGGAAGGCCTGCAGTTCCTCATGGCGGCCGGTAACGCCGGCATCGAGGCGGCCACCAACGAGGTGATCAAGTCGGCCGAGCTGACCATCCTGATCCTGGTGTACATCTGCGTGGCGGTGATGTGCATGATCACCTTCCGCTCCTTCGCCGCCACCCTGTGCATCGTCCTGCCGCTGGTCCTGACCTCGGTACTGGGCAACGCGCTGATGGCGTTCATGGGCATTGGCGTGAAGGTCGCGACGCTGCCGGTGGTCGCCTTGGGCGTGGGGATCGG
This sequence comes from Pseudomonas sp. NBRC 111143, assembly GCF_001320965.1. Lineage (NCBI taxonomy): Bacteria > Pseudomonadati > Pseudomonadota > Gammaproteobacteria > Pseudomonadales > Pseudomonadaceae > Pseudomonas > Pseudomonas sp. NBRC 111143. The sequence continues at coordinate 3,190 of NZ_BCBT01000028.1, forward strand.
TGTGGACTACGGCATCTATATCTACAGCCGCCTGGAAAGCTTCCTGCGCGCGGGCCTGCCGCTGCAGGAGGCCTATTACGAGACCCTGCGCTCCACCGGCAAGGCGGTGCTGTTCACCGGTCTGTGCCTGGCAATCGGCGTGTGCACCTGGATTTTCTCGGCGATCAAGTTCCAGGCCGACATGGGCCTGATGCTGACCTTCATGCTGCTCTGGAACATGTTCGGCGCGTTGTGGCTGCTGCCGGCGCTGGCACGGTTCCTGATCAAGCCCGAGAAGATGGTGGGCAAGGAGGGGGGCTCGATCTTCGCCCACTGAGGAAACTGACGCTATTCGTGCAGGAGCGGCGCAAGGCCGCTCCTGCACAGTTTCAAGGCCTCTTGCAGTGATCCGAAGATATAATGGCCACCTTCCTACCCCAAGGTGCACCCATGCCCCCTCTCGCAACCGCCCTGCAAACCTGCGACATGCTCCTGATCGACGGCCTGCACGCCTTCGAATTCACCTGCGACACTTCCGGCCTCACCATCGAATGCATGGACGGGCGCCAGTTGCGCCGCTGGAGCTTCACCCCCGAACAGATCGCCGCTGCGCGGGCAGAGGGGAACGATTGGCTGCTCGACGATGCCCAAGCAGAACACCGTCTAGTCTTGATGAGTGCGTTTCGCGCCCCGGAAGATGACGAAGATGAAGCTGACCTCCAAGAGCCTGCTGACCGCTAGTCTGATGAGCCTGTCGATCCACACCCAGGCTGCCACCTTGCTGGTCGGCAGTTACACCGAAGGTGCCAGCCAAGGCATCTACCGTTATCAATTCGACCCGCGCAGCGGCCAGATCGCCACGCCAGCCCAGCAGGTGGTCAAGGCTGTCAGCCCGTCCTGGCTGGTGCTGTCTGCCGACCAGCGTCAACTGTTCGCGGTGAACGAGACGCCCGCGGGGCACATCAGCAGCTTTGGTGTGAGCGGCAAAGGCGAGATAACCCCGCTGAACCAGGTCGCCAGCCTGGGCGATGAACCGACCCACGCCAGCCTCAGTCACGACCAGCGCTACCTGTTCGTCGCCAACTACGCGGTGGCGCCCGATCCTGGCGGTAGCCTGGTGGTGGTCCCGGTGGCGCGCGACGGCAAGCTCAAGGCGGTGCTACAGCAGCTGCGCCATGCCCCGAGCAAGGTCAATCCCGAGCGCCAGGCCGGTGCCCATGTGCACTCGGTGGTCCAGTCGCCCGATGGCCGCCACCTGTATGCCAGTGACCTGGGCGCCGACAAGGTGTTCATCTACCGCTACGACGGCGCCAGTACCGACCGGCCGCTGAGCCCGGCGATACCCGCGTTCGTCACCTTGCCGCCAGGCAGCGGGCCACGGCACCTGCTGTTCGATGCCAAGGGGCGGCATGCCTACCTCACGCTGGAAATGAGTGCCGAGGTGGTGGCCTTCGACGTTCTGGACGGTGCGTTGCTCGAGCGTCAGCGCCTGCCGTTGGCCGACAGCACCGAACCTGCCGCCAAGGCCGCGGGCGGCCTGCACTTGTCCGCCGATGGACGTTTCCTGTACGTCAGCAACCGCGGCAGCGCCAACCAGATCGTGGTCTACGCCGTGGGTAAGGACGACGGCCAGTTGACCTTGCTGCAGCGTCGCTCGGTGGAAGGCGATCACCCCCGGGAATTCACCCTGGATCCAAGCGGCAACTTCCTGCTGGTGGCCAACCAGAAGAGCAACCAGATCGTGGTCATGCGCCGTGATCCGCGCAGCGGCAAGCTTGGCGAAACGGTGCAGACACTGCCCCAGGACGCGCCTTCGGACCTGAAGTTTCTCGATTGACTATCAATCGGCTTGATAATCGCTACTGCTGCAATGAATTTCAGCCAAGCGCCTCGTCGGCGTAAGTTTGACCCAAGGCCCAAGAGGGCCACTGTCAAACAGCGAAGACGAGGACACACCGATGAACTTCAATCTCTTCCCGGTCATTGCCGCTTCTGCCATTTCCGCTTCCGTCGTGCTGCCGGTCCATGCCCAGTCGGAAAGCCGCAGCAAAACTGTCGAAACCCACAGCTACACCGAGCAGTACCTGCGCCAGAGTGCCCATTTCCACGCAGCCCTGAGTGCCAAGCACAGCAGCTGATCGACCCCTGACAGGTTTTTGTGGGAGCGGGCTTGCTTGCGAAGCAGTCACCACGGTGCCATGGCACCGACTCCGCCGGTGTTTGCGAGCAAGCCTACTCCCACAGAAACCTGGTCAATGGGTTTTTCAGCGGGCCATGATCGCCTTGAACAGGTCCGATGCCAGCCATCCCTGCAACCAGCTCCGCACCCGCGGATAAGCCGCCTCGGCGAACCACTGAGGTTCGACCCCGGCGAACTGGCGCAGCAATGGCAGCAACGCGGCATCAGTCAGGCTTGGGTGGTCCGCCAGCAGGAAAGGCCTGCTCTCGAGCAGGCCTTCGAGCTCCGCCAGCCAGGCTTCGGCCTGCTGGCGGTAATGCTCGCGTGAATGCTCCGGGTAGCGCTCGGCGTATTTGTACAGGTTGACCTGCGCCTTGAAGTCCCGGTCATTGCGCGCGATCAGCGCTTCGCCCCGTTCAGCCGCCAGTGGATCGGCCAGCAGCCGCCAGTCTTGCGGGTCGTCTTGCGCCAGCGCCCAGCGCATGATGTCCAGACTCTCCTCCAGCACCCGCTCCCCGGTATCGAGCACCGGCACCGTGCCCTTGGGCGACAGGGCCAGCAGTTCGGCTGGCTTGTCCTTGAGCGCCACCTCGCGAACTTCCACGTCACAGCCTGCATAACGCAGGGCCAGGCGCGCACGCATGGCCCAGGGGCAACGGCGGAATGAATAGAGGATCACCCGCAGACCTCGACATCGCTCAGGCCATTGCCCTGGCGGCGTACCTGGATCTGTACCGGAATGCGCTCATGCATCTCCTGCACGTGGGAAATCACCGCGACCTTGCGCCCCTGGGCCTGCAGGCCGTCGAGCGCATCCATGGCCAGCTGCAACGACTCGGGGTCCAGGCTGCCGAAGCCTTCGTCGATGAACAGCGACTCGATGCGCAGGGTGCTCGAGGCCATCGACGCCAGCCCCAGTGCCAGTGCCAGCGAGACCAGGAAGGTCTCACCGCCCGACAGCGAGTGCACCGAGCGCAGTTCGTCGCCCATCTCGGTGTCCAGCACCAGCAGGCCGAGGGCGCTGCCACCGCGCTTGAGGCGATAGCGCCGGGCCAACTGGCGCAACTGATTGTTGGCGTGGTGCAGCAGCAGGTCGAGGTTGTAGCCCTGGGCGATCTTGCGGAACACATCGCCTGAGGCCGAGCCGATCAGGTCATTGAGCCGGCCCCAGCGCTGGCGCTCGCCACGGGCCTTGTCGATGTCGTCGGCGAGTGCCTGGTGCGCCTGCTGGCGACGCTGGTCGTCGGCCTGTTGGGCGCGCAGTTCGGCGCAGTGCTGTTCGTGGATGGCCAATTGCTCGCGCAGTTCGCCAAGGCTCTGTTGCAGGTCTTCGGCCGACACCTGGACGTTCGAATCGGCGCTGTGCTGTTGCAGGCGCTGTTCGCGCTCGTGCAGCAGCACCCGCGCCTGCTCGACGGCCTTGTCGGCGTCCTGCAAGTGCTGGCGCAGCGCGCTGACGGCGGCGTCGTCGATGGCCAGCAGGCGCTCCAGACCAACGTCGTCCAACTCAGGGTGCTCGGCGCGCCATTGGGCGATGTCGCCGTGCAGTTGCTGGTGTTCCTGTTCCAGTGCCTGCTGGCGATTGCCGTTGGCCTTGAGCTCACTGGCCAACTGCACGCCTTGGGTGCGCAGCGTCTGCAGGTGTTGTGCGGTATCCGCGTCGAGCGCCCGTGCCTGCTCCAGTTGCGCGTCCATATGCTGTTGCCAGGCTTCGGCGCTGGGCTGTTCGCCGAGCAACTCGGCCAGTGCGGCCTGGGCCTGCTGTCGCTGGGCCTCGAGGGCGGCGAGTTGCTGACGCAGTTGTTCCTGGGTGTCCAGCCGTGCTTGATGCTGGTCGCGCAGCTTGTCCAGCTGTAGCTGGCGCGCCTGCTGTTCTTCCTGTTCGTCCTTGCGCTGTTCGAGCTGCTGCAGGCGCTGGGTGATCTGCTGGTCGAGGGCGACGAAAGCGTGGGTCGGGTCGTCGCTCAGGGCCTTGAGTACGTCGTCCGGCAGTACGCTGGCGAGGTCCTTCAGCCCTTGTTGCAGTTGTTGCTCGTCGTTGGCCAAGGCCTGGTGCTGTTGCTCCAGATGGCGCTGGGCCTGTTGCTGGGCCTCTTGCGCCGCCTGCAACTGCTGGGTGAGGCGGGCGGCGTCCTTTTGCAGGGCGAGCAGGGCGCTCTGGCGCTTCTCGTCCTTGCCGATTTCCTCGTCCAGGCGCCGCAGCTGGCTGTCGAGCCAGGCGCTGCGAGCCTTGTCGTCCTGCGGTGCCAGGGCTGGCCACAGACTGTGGGCCTGCACCTGTGCGACCAAGGGCTGCAGCTGTTCGCCGAGTTGCTGTTGCTGCTGTTGGAAATCCTTGAGCTGGGCGTTGACCACGCCCAACTGGGTGCGCAGCTCCACCAGCTGACCGTTGAGGGCCTCGACCTGTTGCTGCGCGGCCTCTTCTTCGGCCTGGTCATGGCGGCCGAGGCTCTGCAACAGCGCTTCGGGCTGGTGGAACGGATGCTCGGCGCTGCCGCAAACCGGGCAGGGTTCGCCGTCGCGCAGTTGGCCGCGCAATTCTTCGACGCTGGTGTTGCGCGCCAGGCGTTGGCGATCGAGCAACTGGCGAGTGAGGGCGAGCGCCTGTTCTGCCGTTTCCAGCCGGGCCTTGGCCGATGTGCCGTCGCTGATCAGTTGCTGGCGCTGCTGCATGGCCTGTTGCTGGCGCTCACGCAGGGCGTCGAGCTGCTGGCGCAGTTCCATCTCGCGACCGTGCAGGCGCGACAGTTCCTCGACAGCACGCTGCTGCTTGCGGTTGTCCTGCAGCATGCCGCCGAGCAAGTCGATCTGTTCGGCCAGGGCCTGGGGTTCGGCCTTGGCTTCGCGGAACAGCAGTTCGAAACTGTCGCGCTGGGTTTGCAGCTGGGTATTGGCCTGGCTGGCCTGCGCCTGCAAGCCTGGCAGTTCTTCGCGACCCTTGGCCAGACGGCCACCGATCAGCATCACCTGCTTGAGCTGCGGCAGGTAGGCCTGCCAGGCATTGGCCAGGCCCGCCAGGTGTTGGCTGTCGGCCAGCGCGGTGTCGATCAGGGCCAGTTGTTCCAGGCTGCGCTGCTGGTTCTGTTCCAGCTGCTGCAGATGCTGCTGGCCTTCGGCAAGGTCCTGCTCAGCCTGCTGGCAGGCCGAGTGCTGTTTTGCCAGGTCCTGGTCGAGGCGGGCGAGGCCGTCCTGGGCGGCAAAGGCCTGGCGCAGGCGGGGAGCGTTCTCGCTGTGCTGCGCCTGGCATTGCGTGAGCGCGTCGCGTGCCGCGAGCTGCGCCTGCTCCAGTTCGCCGGTACGGGTGTGCAGTTCGGTCTGCTGGCGTATCTGCTCGGCGATTTCGGCGGCCAGCGGCGTGAGCTGGGCGGCCAGGGCCAGTTGACGGTGGAACTGATGGCGCTGCGGGGCCAGGCGCTCCAGGCGTTGCAGGTCGATGCGCTGCTCGCTGAGCTGTGCGCTGGCGTGCTCGGCGGCCTTGAGCGCTTCACTGGCCTCGGCGTGTTGGGCCAGCAGGCGCTGTTGTTCGCTGAGCCAGGCGCACTGTTGTTCAAGCTGCCGCTCGCGCGCCTGTTCGCCCTTGAAGTGCTGTTGCGCCTGCTCCAGGCGCTGGTCAAGTTCGGCGCGGGCCTCGGCAGCCAGCGGCAGCAGGTGGCTGGCGCGATCCTCAAGATCCTTGAGCGCTTCGGCGGCCTCGCGCGAGCGGGTGAAGGCGCGCTGCCCCAGGCGGGTATAGATGGCCGTGTTGGTGAGCTTTTCCAGCAGTTCGCTGCGCTCGCGATCGTCGGCCTTGAGGAAGGCTCCGAACTCACTCTGGGCCAGCATCACCGCACGGGTGAACTGCTCGAAATTCAGCCCCAGGCGTGCTTCGGCCAGTTGCTTGTATTCGTTCTTGCCGCTGGCCAGCAGTTGTTCGCCGTCCAGGTCGTAGAAGCTCTGGCGGCTGTGCTGCAATTTGCCGTTGGCCTTGTCACGCGCTCGGTTGGCTTCCCAGCGGGCGCGGTAGCGCTTGCCATCGATGCCGACGAAATCGACCTCGGCAAAGCCGCTGCCGGTGCCGCGGCGCAACAGGTTGCGCGGATCGGAGGTGGGGATTTCGCCGTCGGCGTCCGGCACCTTGGCTTCGCGGCCGATCTCGTTCAGACGTGGCACCGTACCGAACAGCGCCAGGCACAGGGCATCGAGCAGGGTGCTCTTGCCTGCGCCGGTCGGGCCGGTGATGGCGAACAACCCGGCGCTGGCCAAGGGCTCGGCAGTGAAGTCGATGTCGATGGGGCCGGCCAGGGAGGCAAGGTTCTTCAGGCGGATGGCCAGGATCTTCATGGCTGCTCCTCCAGTTGCACGTCCTGCAGCAGCAGGGCGAAGTCGCTCAGGGTCTGTTCATCGACGGGGCTGCCGTAGGCCTGCTCCCAGGCGCGGCCGAACAGGTCCTGCGGGGTCATCTGCGACAGCTCGACGAAGGCCTGTGCGTCCTCGTCCTGAACGTTGCGCCCAGCATATTCGGCGCTGATGCGCACCAGGCGCACTGCCTTGCCCAGCAGTGCGCTTTCGATCTGTTGCCGCAGGTCGGGCTGCGGTTCGTCCAGGCGTACTCGCACTTCCAGCCACGGCTGGCGGTTGGGGTCTTCGAGGAGGTCGATCACCGGCAGGTCGGCAAGCTGCTCGAGCAGTTCGCCGAGCGGTGCCGGGCCCATGCGCTGCAAGGCCACGGCCCGCGGTACCAGGCGCGGTTCGACGCTGAGCAGCTCGGTGCCGTCCAGCTCGATCTCCAGTACCTGGTGCGGGTAGTTGATCTCGGCGAACGACAGCGGGATAGGCGCGCCGCTGTAGCGGATGCGGTTCTCCCGGTTGACCTTCTGTGGCTTGTGCAGGTGGCCCAGGGCGACATAACTGATGGCCTTGTCGAACAACCGCGCCGGCAGGGCTTCGGCGTTGCCGATGATCAGGCTGCGCTCGGAGTCTTCGGAAATCGAGCCGCCGGCCATGTGGGCGTGGCTGATGGCGATCAGCGCCTGGTCCTTCTTGCGCTTGCCAAGGGCGGCGGCGATCAGTTGCTGATGCACCTGGGTGATGCCTTGCAGGTAGTCATCGCCCAGTTGCGGGCCGGTGACTTCTGCCGGGCGCAGGAAGGGTAGGGCCAGGCACCATGCACAGACCTTGCCGCGGGCGTTGGTCAGCGGGATCAGCAGGCGTTCGGCGTCGAGCTGGCCTTCGTCGAGCCAGTGCACTCGGCCCAGGGCGTGAGTGCGCAGGCGGCGCATCAGGGCGGCGGGCAATTCGATGCGCGAGCCGGAGTCGTGGTTGCCGGCGATCATCACGATGTCCAGCTTGGGCTGCTGTTCGTGGGCCTGGACGATGAAGTCGTAGAGGCGCTCCTGGGCTTTGACCGGTGGGTTGACCGTGTCGAAGATATCCCCGGCGATCAACAGCGCGTCGGGTTGGCGCAGGCGCAGCTGGCCGAGCAGCCAGTCGAGGAAGCAGGCGTGTTCGAAGTCGCGTTCCTGGCCGTGGAGGCTCTGGCCCAGGTGCCAGTCGGAGGTGTGAAACAGACGCATGGAGGACCTGTTGGTGTCGAATCAAGCGAGCGGCCGGGGCTGCGCTTGGGATGGGGTCTCGGAGGGCGGGTATGGTAACCCAAGTGGCTGCGCAGGTTCGCTTTTGCTGTTGCTGCGAGGTCGCCAGGCGAGTGTTTGCTTAGAGGCTGATAGGTGTTCGCCGAAAGATTTTTGGCGCCTATGAGATCGAGCGCCGCCCGCGCGGCGCTTCGCGGGCAAGTCGGAGCGCCGAACCGCCGCCCCTACAGTTTGTTTCGGGCCAGGTATGCCTGTGCCACAGGCGCGCGACGCCTGGTGTGTACGACTCGGTACCGCGCCGTGCGCCAAAGGGGTCGCGCGAAAATGCCACAGGATTCATTGGCCCGAAACAAACTGTAGGAGCGGGCTTGCCCGCGAAGCGCCGCGCGGGCGGCGCTCGATCTCACAGGCGCTAAAAATCTATCGGCGAGCACCTGTCAGCCCTCACGCAATCACATGCGAACACTGTGAAAACTCACTTGGGATAAAGCGGCGGCAAACCCCCACCATCCCCACCCACAGGCAACCCCTGCTGAGCCGAAGGAATATCCCCGATCGCCCGCCACAACTCATCCCCCTGCCAATGCTGCCCCGCCTCGCTGTAGAGCGCGCCATTGAGCCCATCCAGGGCATTGGACAAGGGCACGAAGCGCGCCGCCATCTCCGCCAGGGTCTCGGGTTGCTGCCGCGCCCAGGCGTCCAGCGCCTGGCGCGTCGCCTGCGGATCGTTGGCGAGGGTCGCGCGCTTGAGATCGTCGAGCAGCGTACGCGGGCTGGGCCCACTCTGCGATGCGCGCAGTACCGCCGGTTGCGAACGCGCCCGCCACCAGAGGGCAAAGCCCAGCAGTGTGGTCAGCGCCAATATCATCGTTGCCAGTTGCCACGGCCAGAGCAGCGCAGATCCGCTGCTGACATCCCCCACCGGCGTGTCGGCGCTCAACGCCGGGTTATCGTCGACCTTGATGCTTCGCGCCGGCAGGCTACTGTGCTCCAGATGGTCTTCGAGGGTGTTCCACCAGGTGACCTCCAGCGCAGGCAGCATCAGGTTGCCACTGTGGATCGGCACCAGCGCTTCGCGCTCCTCACGATTGGCGGTCATGCCGCGTTCATTGATCTCGTTGCGCAGCAGGGGTTGGTCCGGGTAACGGCGCAGGCCAGTGACCTCGGTAGCCGGCAGCGGTGGCAACTGCGTGCTGGACAGCCCCTCGGCGCGCAGGGTGATGCTGCGCGTCAGGGAATCACCAATCTGCGTCGGCTGCTGGTTCGGGTCGGGGTTCCAACGTTCTTCCAGGCTGAGGCTGCGGGCCGGGAGCCAGGTCACACCGGCAGGCCAGGTCGCGGGGATGGCCTTGACCTGCAGGTCAAGCGGCAACGAGCTGACCTGCACCTGGCGCCCGCTGCGTGCTCCGCCGGCAGGCGGTTCAGCGCTGTCGGCAGCGGTGGCGGTGAAGGTCAGGGGAGGCACTTGCAGTGCGCCGCTCTGTTGCGGATAAAGCGCGTAGCGGGTTTCGATCACGCCATGGCGCACGCCGTTGATTTCTTTTTCGTAGGTGCGCGACTCGCCCAGCGGCTCGACCTTGGCGTTCTCAAGGCGCAGCGGGCTGAGGTTGCTGTCGTCGTAAAGCGACACCGAATGGTAGATGCGCAGGGTCAGTACGGCCTGGGCCTGGACGTAGACCTCGGGGTTGTCGAGGGTCGCCTCGATGAACACCTGCGAGGCGCTGTCCGGGCGATTGGGGTCGGGTTGTACCACTTGCAATTCGATGGCCTGGCTGCGCGACTGCCCCAGTTGCAACTCCGGGATCTGCAGGCTGCCGCTGCGCCGTGGCAGCAGGGTGACGATCCAGCGGGTGCTGGCACGGGTTTCGCCATCGAGGGTGTGCAGGCTGTTGAGCTGGCGGGTGCCGCGCACTTCGAAGTCGCCCTCCAGGGCGCGCAGGTCAGGTTTGCCGAACTGGGTGACATCCTGGCTTTCCAGCGTGAGCTCCAGGGTTTCACCGGCCTCCACGCGGGTGCGATCGACACTCGCCTGCAGCGCCGGTTGGGCCTGGGCCAGGGTGAGCCAGAGCAGGCTGAGCAAGAAGACGCCGAGGCGACTCATCGTTGGGGTTCCTGATGCAATTGCTGTTCGTACCAGAATTTGCGTCGCAGCAACTGCGCCGGGTTGTCGGGGATCTCCCGCAACCACTGCTCCAGGGCCTGGCGCTGTTCGGCGTCGAGGCTGGTAGAGGTGGGCCGCTGCGGCGGCTGGGTGAGGCTGTCATCATCGCCGCCCTGGTTGCCGGACGACGCCTGGTTGTTGCTGTTGCTGGTGCTGTCGCCACCGTCCTGCGCGGGGCTCTGTTCGTCGTTGCCGGGCGTGCCCTGGGCACTGCTGGCGGCCGAGCTGCTGTTGCCGTCGGTGTCGCGGCTCGGCGTTGGTTGTGCGTCGCTGGTGTCCGGTTTTTGCTCGGCGCGGGCCTCGCGTTGTTGCAGCAGTTGTTGCACCAGTGCCTGGTTGTCCAGCGCCGGTTGCAGGTCGGGCTGGCGCTCCAGTGCCTGCTCGTAGGCATCCAGAGCGGCATCCAGTTCGCCAGCGCGGGCCAGGGCGTTGCCTCGATTGTAGTGGGCCGCGGCGCTGTTGCCCTGGGCGAAGGCCTGGGCGGCGCCAGTGTAGTCGCCTGCCTGGTACAGCGCCATGCCGCGCCACTGCGGATCCTCGAAGCGCTGGGCGGCTTCGGCCGGGCGCTGGTGTTGCAGCAGGTGCTGGCCCTGTTGGTCGGGGCGACGCCAGAGGTCCTGGAATTCGAACGCCTGGCTCGGTTGGGGCAGGGCCAGCAGCAGTGGCAGGCAGAACAGCCAGCCGCGACGTCCGGCGCAGGCGGCCAGCAGCAACAGGGGCAGCAATAGCCAGTAGCCCTGGTCGGCCCAGCTGTCCAGTTGCAGGGTCTGGCCGTCGTTGCGCAGGGCGCGGGGGGAGTCGAACAGGCCCAGACCGCGCAGGTCGAGATCGTCGATACGGGCATGCCGGTAGCGTCCGCCCGTGCCGGCGATGAAGCGCTTGAGCTCGGCGCTGTCCAGGCGTGGGACGAGGATGGCGCCCTGGTCATCCTTGAGGTACTCGCCACTGGCCTGGCGCACGGGCGCGCCCTCGGCGGTGCCGACGCCGAGCATCAACAAAGAGGGGCCCTGGCGACCCAGGGCCTGGACGATACCCTGGCGCTCCTGCTGGCTGAGCGAGCTCCCGATCAGCAGCACGCGGCCTTGCCCCAGGCCGCTCTGAGCGAGCAGCGCCAGGCCCTTTTGCACTGCCAGGTCGGCGCGGTGGCCGGGCTGCGGCATGATCGAGGGGTCGACGGCCTCGAGCAGGTTGCGTGTGGTGCCCAGGTCATCCGACAGTGGCACCAGGGTGTGCGCGCTGCCGGCATAGACGATCAACGCGGTCTGGCTGTCGCGACGGTGTTCGAGCAGGTCGAGCACCTTGCGTCGGGCCTGTTCCAGACGGTTGGGCGGGCTGTCTTCGGCGAGCATCTGCGGGGTCAGTTCGAGCAGGATCACCAGCGGGTCGGCCGGGCGTTGGCGGGTTTCTTCCAGGCGCTGCCAGCTGGGCCCGAGCAGGGCCAGGAGCACCAGCAGCCAGGCCAGGCCCAGGGCGATCCACGGCAGCTTGCTGGTGCTGCCATTGCCGCCCCCGAGCAACACTGCATGGAACTGCGGCGGCAGGATCATCTGCCAGCGTCCGGCACGTTTGCGCCGATGCCAGAGCTTGAACAGCAGCCAGCCGAGCAGGGGCACCACCAGCAGCCAGAGTGGGCGCAGCCATTGTGGCCAGAGTTCGATCATCGCCGCCTCCTCAGGCGCAGGCGCTTGAGGCGCTGGCGCCATTCGGGGTGGGGCTGCAGAAAGCGTGGTCGACGCAGCGCGCGTTGCAGCAGATTGTCAGGCCACTGCACGGCGATCACCAACAGGACGCTGAGCAGCAGCGCCAGGGCCAGCGGCCAGGCATAAAGCTCCCTGGCGGTGCGCGCCTGGGTGGGTTGCTGGGCTACTGGTTCGAGCTGATCGAGGGTGTCACCGATGCTGTTCAGCTCGGCACCGTCATGGGCGCGGAAATAGGCGCCATGGGTGAGCTCGGCGATTTCCTTGAGTGAGGCTTCGTCCAGGTCCAGGCTCGGATTCAGGCCGAGCAGGCCTGGAGTACCACTGGCGTCGGGGTTGGCGCCGATGCCGATGGTGTAGATGCGTACGCCTTCCTGGGCCGCCAGGCGCGCGGCCGTCAGGGGATGTATCAGCCCGCCGTTGTTGGCGCCATCGGTCACTAGCACCAGCACCCGGCTCTGTGCCGGGCGCTGACGCAGGCGCTTGACCGCAAGGCCGATGGCATCACCGATGGCGGTGTTCTTGCCGGCGATGCCGATCTGCGCTTCGTCGAGGAAGGTACGCACGGTGCGTCGGTCGAAGGTCAGCGGGGCTTGCAGGTAGGCCTCGCTGCCGAACAGGATCAGCCCAACCCGGTCGCCTTCACGGTCCTGGAGAAAGTCACCGAGCAGCGCCTTGACCAGGTCGAGGCGACTGATTTCGTCGCCTTTCCATTGCATGTCGGGGAAGTCCATCGAGCCCGACACGTCCACCGCTACCAGCAGGTCGCGGCCGCTGGCCGCGATCGGTACCGGGTCGCCCAGCCACTGTGGCCGGGCGGCCGCCAGCAGCAGAAGCAGCCAGATCACCACGAACGGCGCCTGCTGGCGCCAGGTTGGCAGGTTGAGGCGGGCGCGGCGCCCGGCAAGGCCTTCAAGCTCATCGAGAAAGCCCACCTTGAGCACCGGCTCGCCACTGTCGGCGGCAGGCAACAGCAGGCGCATTAGCCAGGGCAGCGGCAGCAGGGCGAAGATCCACGGCCAGGCCAGGTCAAACATGTTTGCGAATCCAGGTCTCGACCGCCTGGGCGAGCCCGGCGATGGCCTTGTCGTCGAGCTTGCACTCGGGCTTGTAGGCGCCTTCGACCAGTACCATCCAGCGGGTCAGGCCGGCGGCCGGACAGCGGTTGTCGAGAAACGCCAGCCACTGGCGGCCGTTGAGGGTGTGGCTGTTGGCGCCGGGGTAGTGATTGCGGCACAGGCGTTTGAGCAGGGCATTGATCTGCTGCAGCCAGGCACCCGCCGGTGCACCGTCGTAGGGGCGCGGCAAGCGGGCGAGTTCGGCCAGGGCTTCGACGCGGATCGGGTCCAGTGGCTGTTCGGCGGGCGGCGCCTGGCGTCGGCCTGGCCGCCAGCGACGCAGGCGCCATAGCCCCCAGCCGAGCAGCGGCAACAGGACCAGCAGCAGCCACCAGCCCGGCGCCGGTGGCCACAGGCCGATGGCCGGCGGGGCGATCAGGGGTTGCAGCTGGTCGAGCGGGTTCATTGGCCGCTTCCCGGACGCTGGTTGAGGTACTCGCGCAACTGCTCGATCATTTCGCTCTGGGTGCTCAACGGCATCAGCACCACGCGCATTTTCTGCGCCAGCAGTTCCCAGCGCTCGATACGTGCTTCGGCCTGTTGGCGATAGAGCTGGCGCAGGTTGGCGTCCAGGGTGTCGAGCTCCAGGTGCGCGCCGCGTTGAGCGAAGCGTAGCAGGCCAGCGGCGGGCAGGGCGTGGTCGAGAGGGTCGGAGACCGGCATCAGCAGCACGTCGCAGTGGCGTGAGAGCATTGCCAGGTGCTGTTCGACGGCCTGGGTGAGCGCGCGTTCGTCGCAGATGACGATGGCCAGGCTGCCGGGGCGCAGCACTTCGCGCGCGCGGCGCAGTGCCAGGCCCAGGCTGTCGGGTTGGGGCAACGCTTCGGTGTGCAGCGACTGGTTGACCTTGGCCAGGCGGTTGAGCAGTTGCAGCAGGCTCTGCTTGCTGCGGCGGGGCTTGATCTCGTGGTGTTCGTTGTCGCCGAACACCAGGCCGCCGATGCGGTCGTTATGGCCCAGCGCCGCCCAGCCGAACAACGCCGCCGCCTGGGCCGCGAGCACCGACTTGAACATCAGGCCCGAGCCGAAGAACAGGCGCTGGCTCTGCTCGACCATGATGAAGATCGGCCGCTCGCGCTCTTCATGGAACAGCTTGGTGTGGGGTTCCTGCGTGCGAGCGGTGACACGCCAGTCGATGTTGCGCACGTCGTCGCCGGCCTGGTACACGCGCACCTGGTCGAAGTCGACCCCGCGTCCGCGCAGCTTGGAATGGTGCAGGCCCACCAGCGGGCTGCGCTGGCCGGGCCGGGAGAACAGCTGGATCTCGCGCACGCGGTGGCGCATGTCGATCAGCTCGGCCAGGCCGATGCGGATGCCGGGTTCGGCGAGGTGCGTGGCGGGCATGGGGTCAGGCGACGGCGACGACGTCGAGGATACGCTGTACCACTCGGTCCTGGTCGATGCCCGCAGCTTCGGCTTCGAACGACAGGATGACGCGGTGGCGCAGCACGTCGAACAGCACGGCCTGGATGTCTTCCGGGCTGACGAAGTCGCGCCCGGCCAGCCAGGCATGGGCACGTGCGCAGCGGTCCAGGGCGATCGAGCCACGGGGGCTGGCGCCGTAGGCGATCCAGTCGGCCAGTTCGCTGTCGAACTTGGCCGGGGTGCGCGTGGCCATGACCAGTTGCACCAGGTATTCCTCCACGGCATCGGCCATGTACAGGCCGAGGATTTCCTTGCGTGCGGCGAAGATCGCCTGCTGGCTGACCTGGCGCTCCGGCTTGACCTCGCCGCCCAGCGCCTCGCCACGGGCCTGCTGGAGGATACGACGTTCGACGGCCGCGTCGGGGAAGCCGATTTTGACGTGCATGAGGAAACGGTCGAGTTGCGCTTCGGGCAGCGGGTAGGTGCCTTCCTGCTCGATCGGGTTCTGCGTGGCCATGACCAGGAACAGCGGCGACAGCTCGTAGGTGCTGCGGCCCACGCTGACCTGGCGCTCGGCCATGGCCTCGAGCAGTGCCGATTGCACCTTGGCCGGGGCGCGGTTGATCTCGTCTGCCAGGACCAGGTTGTGGAAGATCGGCCCTTGCTGGAACACGAAGCTGCCGGTTTCCGGACGATAGATCTCGGTGCCGGTAATATCGGCTGGCAGCAGGTCGGGGGTGAACTGGATACGGTGGAACTGCGCCTCGATACCCTCGGCCAACTCCTTGATGGCCTTGGTCTTGGCCAGGCCCGGTGCACCCTCGACCAGCATGTGCCCGTCGGCGAGCAGGACGATCAGCAGGCGCTCGACCAGCTTCTCCTGGCCAAGGATCTGGGAGGAGAGAAAGGTGCGCAGCGCGATCAGCGCTTCACGGTGTTCCATCGTCGGCGGTTCCTGGAAATGGGCCGGGCGCTTGGGGGAGGGCGGTTGCCGGGCAGGGGGTGATACTTTAATCCATCCAGGGGTGCGGCGACCAATTGGGTTTCCGAAAAATTCCTGACGGCTGGAGTGGGCCGGGCCCGTTGCGGGCCCGGCGACGTTTCAGAGGAACACGAACTTGGCGATGAAGATCACGCACAGCACCCACAGGCTTGCGGAAATTTCCTTGTACTTGCCGGTCCCGGCCTTGAGCACGACGTAGCTGATGAAGCCCAGGGCGATGCCGTCGGCTACCGAAAAGGTCAACGGCATCATGATCGCGGTGACGATCGCCGGGATGCTGTCGGTCGCCTCGTCCCAGTTGATGTGCGCCATGCTGCCCATCATCAGCATCGCCACGTAGATCAGCGCGCCGGCCGTGGCATAGGCGGGGATCATCCCGGCCAGCGGGGCGAAGAACATCGCCGCGACGAACAGCAGCCCGACCACCACCGCCGTCAAGCCGGTGCGCCCGCCCGCGGCGACCCCGGCGGCACTTTCCACGTAGCTGGTCACCGGCGGTACACCTACTGCGGCGCCGAACACGCTGGAGGCACTGTCGGCTTTAAGGGCACGCGACAGGTTCTCGATGCGACCGTCCGGGGCCACCAGGTTCGCCCGCTGCGCCACGCCCATCAAGGTGCCGGCGGTGTCGAACATGTGCACGAACAGGAAGGCCAGCACCACGCTGATCATGCTGACGTTGAATACCCCGGCCACGTCCATGGCCATCCAGGTCGGTGCCAGGCTCGGTGGCAGCGAGAACACCCCGCCGTACTGCACCAGGCCCAGGCCCCAGCCGGCCAGGGTCACGGCGATGATGCTGATGAGAATGGCGCCGAACACCCGGTGGTAGCTCAGCACCGCGATCATCAGGAAACACACGGCCGCCAGCAGCGGTCCGGGTTCATGCAGCGAACCGAGCTTGATCAGCGTCGCCGGACTGTCGACGATGATGCCGGCGGTCTTCAGGCCGATCAGCCCGAGGAACAGCCCGACCCCGGCACCCATGGCATGGCGCAGGCTCACCGGAATGCTGTTGAGCAGCCACTCGCGCACCCGCGACAGGGTCAGCAGCATGAACAGCACGCCCGAGACGAACACGGCGCCCAGCGCGGCCTCCCAGGTGTAGCCCATGGTGCCGACCACGGTGTAGGTGAAGAAGGCGTTGAGCCCCATGCCCGGTGCCAGGCCCACCGGCCAGTTGGCGTACAGGCCCATCAGCAGGCAGCCCAGGGCGGCGGCGATGCAGGTGGCGACGAAGGCGGCACCGTGATCGATACCGGCGTCGGCCATGATGTTGGGGTTGACGAAGATGATGTAGGCCATGGTGATGAAGGTGGTCATCCCGGCGATCATTTCGGTCCTGACGGTCGTGCCGTGGTGCCGGAGTTTGAAGATCCGCTCCAGCCATCCCGGTCGGGGCGACGCAGCGAGATCCAGCGTTGGGGCTTCGGATTTGCGGCTTTCCACAGCGAGTACTCCTCAAGTCTTTCTTGTTGTTCTGGAGCCTTGGTCCTGCGCATGCACTTGGCGGCTCCGCGAGGGGGTGGCAGACGCCTGACGGCTTTGTTGACTTTTGGGTCAGGAAGTTGCTCGATGGATTATGCTTTTGTGTACAAAGAATGCAAATAATGTTTTATCTTTTGTGCGCACAATCTGCGTCAGCGCAGCTATATGGGAATTGGCCACCTGCAGAAACGGCTCAGCCTGTGTACAATGCGCAGATACCTTGATCCCTTTTTTCACCCCAGGACTTGCCAGCCACCCTCTGACAGGTATTACAGTCGAGGTTCCACTGGCCGATCCCTTGTGCTCGAGTGCCCATGAACGAACAGCTGCAACCTCTGAAGAAACCTGCGCGCACAGCCAAGGCCGGCCGCAGCGGTACCCAGGACGACATCGTCTATGCGCACATTTTCGAGGCCATTCTCGAACAGCGCCTGGCGCCGGGCACCAAGTTGAGCGAGGAAGCGCTGGGCGAGATCTTCGGCGTCAGCCGCACCATCATTCGCCGCGCCTTGTCGCGTCTGGCCCATGAAAGCGTGGTGTTGTTGCGACCCAACCGTGGTGCGGTCGTGGCCAGCCCCACGGTGGAGGAGGCGCGCCAGGTGTTCTTCTCCCGGCGCATGGTCGAGCGCGCCATCACCGAGCTTGCGGTGCAGCACGCCACCGGCGAGCAACTCAACGAACTGCGCCAGATGGTCCGCGAGGAGCGCGACAGCTTCTCGCGTGGCGATCGTGGCGCCGGCATCCGTCTTTCCGGCGAGTTCCACCTCAAGCTGGCCGAGGCGGCCGGCAATGCACCGCTGGTCAGCTTCCAGCGCAGCCTGGTGTCGCAAACGTCGTTGATCATCGCCCAGTACGAAAGCGGCAACCGCTCGCATTGCTCGTACGACGAGCACATGCAGCTGATCGACGCCATCGAGGCGCGCGATGCCGAGCAGGCGGTGAGCCTGATGATGCATCACATGGATCATATCGACAGCAAGCTCAACCTTGACGAAGACAGCGCGTCCGACGACCTGCATGCGGTGTTCTCGCACCTGCTGAAAAAACCCAAGGCTGCCGCCAAGGGTTGATCGTTTGCCTGAATGAATGACCGAGGGCTGCTGCGCAGCCCATCGCCGGACCAGCCCGCTCCCACAGGTTGGACTGCTGCCAAGTTGGACATGAATCCAACCTTTGCGGCAGTTCAGGTACAGCACACCCCTTGGGCCTGGTGCTTTCTCTGTGGGAGCGGGCTCGTCCAGCGATGGACCGCGCAGCGGCCCTTTGTGCATCAGCGCCGATGCACCGAGCGCCCCGCGGCGAAGGTCTCGCGCACGGTACGGTCATCGCCCAGGGTGGTCAGCACGAACAAGGTCTCCTCGATGCTGTTGGATTGCTGGATGCGGTAGTCCAGCAGCGGCGTGGCCTTGTAGTCGAGCACCACGAAATCGGCATCGTTGCCGGCGCGCAGGCTGCCGATGCGGTCGTCCAGGCGCAGGGCGCGGGCGCCGCCGAGGGTCGCCAGGTACAGCGACTTGTAAGGGTGCAGGCGCGCACCCTGCAGTTGCATCACCTTGTACGCCTCGTTCAGCGTGTTGAGCAGCGAGAAGCTGGTTCCGGCGCCCACGTCGGTGCCCAGCCCGACATTGACCTTGAAACGCTCGGCCTGAGGCAGGTTGAACAGACCACTGCCCAGGAACAGGTTGGACGTCGGACAGAAGGCCACGGCCGAGCCGGTTTCGGCCAGGCGCTGGCATTCCTCGTCGCACAGGTGCACGCCGTGGGCGAACACCGAGCGCTCGCCCAGCAGTTCGAAGTGGTCGTAGACGTCCAGGTAGCCCTTGCGCTCGGGGAACAGTTCCTTGACCCAGTCGATCTCCTTGAGGTTCTCCGACAGGTGGGTGTGCAGGTACACGCCCGGATGCTCCTTGAGCAGTTGTCCGGCCATGGCCAGTTGTTCAGGCGTGCTGGTGGGCGCGAAGCGCGGCGTCACCGCATAGTGCAGGCGAGCCTTGCCATGCCAGCGCTGGATCAGCGCCTTGCTCTCGCTGTAGCTCGACTCGGCGGTGTCGGTCAGGTAGTCAGGGGCATTGCGGTCCATCATCACCTTGCCGGCGATCAGGCGCAGGTCCAGGCGCTCGGCCTCCTCGAACAGGGCGTTGACCGACTCCGGGTGCACGCTGCCGAACACCAGCGCGGTGGTGGTGCCGTTGCGCAGCAGTTCCTGCAGGAAGATCTTCGCCACCTTGTCGGCATGGGCCTTGTCGGCGAACTGCTTTTCGCAAGGGAAGGTGTAGGTGTTCAGCCAGTCCAGCAGTTGCTCGCCGTAGGAGCCGATCATGCCGGTCTGCGGGAAATGGATATGGGTGTCGATGAAGCCCGGGGTGATCAGGGCATCCTGGTAGTGCACCACTTCGATATCGGCGTCGAGGGTCGGCAGCAGGTCGGTGGCGTGCCCCAGGGCGCTGATGCGGCCTTCGTCGACCACCAGCAGGCCGTCTTCGTAGTATTCGTGGGAGGCCTCCAGGCCGACCTCGGCAGGGTCGGCGATGCTGTGCAGGATGGCGGCTCGGTAGGCTTTGCGGGTTGCAGTCATAAAGCGCTCGTCAAATGGCTTGGCTGCGCCGGGAGGGCGGCAGCAACTGGGCAATGGGGCCTGCGTTGGCGCCAGCGTCATGCTGGCCGAAGCAGGCGTTGTAGGTGGCGATGATTTCGCCGGCGATGGACACCGCGATCTCGATGGGCAGCTTGCCCTTGACCTCCGGCAGGCCCATGGGGCAGCGCATGCGTGCCAGCACGGCATCGTCGTAGCCGCGCTCGCGCAGGCGGTGTTCGAACTTGACCCGTTTGGTCTTCGAGCCGATCAGGCCGAACCAGGTGAAGTCGTTGCGCTTGAGGATGGCGGCGGTCAGTTCCAGGTCGAGCTGGTGATTGTGGGTCATGACGATGCAGTAGCTGCCCGGCGGCAGTTCGGCCACTTCGTCGACCGGCTCCTCGCTGACCACCTTGGTCACCCCGTGGGGGATAAGCGGCGGGAACTCCTGCTCGCGCGAATCGATCCAGCGCACCCGGCAGGGCAATGCGGCGAGCAAGGGTACCAGAGCCCGGCCGACATGGCCCGCGCCGAACACCGCGATCTGCGCCTGCACCGGCGCCATGGGTTCGAACAACAGCACCGTGACGCCGCCACAGCACTGGCCCAGGCTCGCGCCCAGGCTGAAGCGCTCCAGATGCGGTGTGCTGCGCTGCTCGGCAAGCATCTGCCGGGCGATGTGCAGGGCCTTGAATTCCAGGTGCCCGCCACCGATGGTGTCGAACAGGCTGCTGGCGCTGACCACCATCTTCGAGCCGGCGTTGCGTGGCGTCGAGCCGCGCTCCTCGATGATGGTCACCAGGATGCAGGGTTCGCCGCGGGACTGGTGGTCGGCGAGGGCATTGATCCATTGGTGCATGATGTAGCCTCTCTAAACCATGCTGAGGACCCTGTAGGAGCGGGCTTGCCCGCGAAGAGGACGGTAAGGCCATCCTCACATTCGCGGGCAAGCCCGCTCCCAGGGAATCCCTCGCTGTCAGTGGGTGACGGTTTCCAGTTCTTGTTCGGTCGGCTGCTGTTGCGCCACTGTCTTGCGCATCTGCTCGCACCCCCACAGCACCCGCTCGGGTGTCGCCGGGGCGTCGATGTGCGGCTGCACGCGATAGTCGGCGAGGCTCGCCACCGCATCCTTGATCGCGCACCAGGCCGCGATACCGAGCATGAACGGCGGCTCGCCCACGGCCTTGGAATGGAACACCGTGTCCTCGGGGTTCTTGCGGTTTTCCACCAGCTTCACGCGCAGGTCCAGAGGCATGTCGGCCACCGCCGGGATCTTGTAGCTCGCCGGGCCGTTGGTCATCAGCTTGCCCTTGGCATTCCACACCAGCTCCTCGGTGGTCAGCCAGCCCATGCCCTGGATGAAGCCACCCTCGACCTGACCGATGTCGATCGCCGGGTTCAGCGAGTCGCCGACGTCGTGCAGGATGTCGGCGCGCAGCATCTTGTACTCGCCGGTCAGGGTGTCGACGATCACTTCGACGCAGGCGGCGCCAAAGGCGAAGTAGTAGAACGGTCGGCCGCGCGCCTGGCTGCGGTCGTAGAAGATCTTCGGCGTGCGGTAGAAGCCCGTGCTCGACAGCGACACCTGCGCGAAGTAGGCCTGTTGCACCAGTTGCTCGAAGCTCAGCAACTGGTCGCGCACGCGGACATGGCCGTTGCGGAACTCGACATCTTCCTCGGTGACCTGGTAGTGCCGGGCGGCGAACTCGGTCAGGCGTTTCTTGAGGATTTCGGCCGCGTTCTGCGCCGCCTTGCCGTTCAGGTCGGCGCCGCTGGACGCCGCCGTTGGCGAGGTGTTGGGCACCTTGTCGGTGTTGGTGGCAGTGATCTGGATGCGGTTGAAATCGACCTGGAACACCTGCGCCACCACCTGGGCGACCTTGGTATTCAAGCCCTGGCCCATCTCGGTGCCGCCGTGGTTGAGGTGGATGCTGCCGTCGGTATAGATGTGGATCAAGGCGCCCGCCTGGTTGAGGAAGGTGGCCGTGAACGAGATGCCGAACTTCACCGGGGTCAGAGCCAGGCCCTTCTTCAGCACCGGGCTATGTTCGTTGAACTGGCGGATCGACTTGCGCCGCTCGGCATAGTCGCTGCTGGCTTCCAGGTCGGCGGTCATTTCCTCGAGCAGGTTGTGCTCGACGGTCTGGTAGTAGTGGGTGACGTTGCGCTCGGTCTTGCCGTAGTAGTTGGCCTTGCGCACCGCCAGCGGGTCGAGCGCCAGATGGCGGGCGATGTGGTCCATCACCTGCTCGATGGCGACCATCCCCTGCGGGCCGCCGAAGCCGCGGTAGGCGGTGTTCGACGCGGTATTGGTCTTGCAGCGGTGGCCGTTCACCGTGGCATCGCCCAGGTAGTAGGCGTTGTCGGAGTGGAACATGGCGCGGTCGACGATCGAGCCGGACAGGTCCGGCGAATAACCGCAGTTGCCGGCCAGGTCGAATTCGATGCCGTGCAGGCGGCCTTTATCATCGAAGCCGACGTCATATTCGACGTAGAACGGGTGACGCTTGCCGGTCATGGTCATGTCCTCGACCCGCGGCAGGCGCATCTTGGTCGGCTGCCCGGTGAGGCGCGCGATCACCGCGCACAGGCAAGCGGGGCTGGCGGCCTGGGTTTCCTTGCCACCAAAACCGCCGCCCATGCGGCGCATGTCCAGCACCACCTTGTTCATCGGCACGTCGAGCACTTCGGCGACCAGCTTCTGCACCTCGGTGGGGTTCTGCGTCGAGCAGTAGACGATCATGCCGCCGTCTTCGGTGGGCATCACCGAAGAAATCTGGGTTTCCAGGTAGAAGTGCTCCTGGCCGCCGATGTGCAGGGTGCCTTGCAGGCGATGCGGGGCACTGGCCAGGGCCTTGGCCGAGTCGCCGCGCTGGTGGGTGTGGCTGTCGAGCACGAAATGTTTCTTGCGCAAGGCCTCGACCACATCGAGCACCGGTTCCAGGTCCTCGTACTCGACGATGGCCGCCAAGGCGGCGCGGCGAGCGGTGTCCAGGTCTCGGGCGGCGACGGCGAGCACCGGCTGGCCGAAGAACTCGACCTGGTCGATGGCCAGCAGCGGATCGCCCGCGACCACTGGGCCGATATCCTTGAGCCCTGGAATGTCCTCGTGAGTGATGGCGATGCGCACGCCTTCGAACTGATAGCAGGGGGACGTGTCGATGCGCAGGATGCGCGCGTGAGCACGGTCGGCGGTGCGCGCATAGACGTGCAACTGGTTGGGGAATTCCAGGCGGTCGTCGATGTACACCGCTTCACCTGACACGTGCTTGTCGGCGCTGTCGTGCTTGACGCTGCGACCGACCCCGCTGGTCAGGTCCTGGCTGAACAGTTCGGCCATCTCGGCCTGGCTCTTGACGGCGTGATGGTTAGACATAAGCGGTCACCCGGGTCTCGATGTACGGCGATTGCTGTTCGATGAAGTATTTGCGCAGCAGGTTCTGCGCGGTCAGCAGGCGGTATTCCTTGCTGGCGCGAAAATCCGTCAGCGGGCTGAAGTCTTCGGCCAGTGCCTGGCAGGCGCGCTCGATGCTCGCCTGGTTCCAGGGCTTGCCAAGCAGCGCCGCCTCGCAGGCACGGGCACGCTTGGGAATCGCTGCCATGCCACCGAAGGCGATGCGCACGCCACCGACCACGCCGTTCTCGATGTTCAGGTTGAACGCTGCGCATACCGCAGATATGTCATCGTCCAGACGCTTGGACACCTTGTAGGCGCGGAACGTCCACTCGCTGCTGGCGCGTGGCACCAGGATCTTCTCGATGAACTCGCTGTCCTGGCGGGCCGTGATGCGGTAGTCGATGAAATAGTCTTCCAGCGCCATCGTGCGCTGGCGATCGCCCTGGCGCAGGACGATCTGTGCGTTGAGGGCGATCAGCAGGGGTGGCGAGTCGCCGATCGGCGAGGCGTTGCCGATGTTACCGCCCAGGGTGCCCTGGTTGCGGATCTGCAGCGAAGCGAAGCGGTGCAGCAGGGCGCCGAAATCGGGGTATTCCTCGTTCAGCGCGCCATAGCAGTCGGTGAGCGGGGTGGCGGCGCCGATTTCCAGGTGGCTGCTGGTCTTGTCGATGCGCTTGAGCTCGGCGACATGGCCGACATAGATCATCACCGGCAGGGTCTTGTGGAACTGGGTGACTTCCAGTGCCAGGTCGGTGCCGCCGGCGAGCAGGCGTGCCTCGGGGTGCGAGCTGTACAGGTCGGCCAGGTCGGCGACGGTCAGCGGGACCAGGCAGCGCTTGTCACCACTGTTGAGCTCGCCAGTCTGCTGCGGGGCGATGGCCTGGAGACGGGCGATGGTCTGCGCCTGCTGGGCGTCGAACTGGTCCTGACAGGGGCGGGCGCAACTCTGCTCGGCGGCGTCGAGGATCGGCCGGTAGCCGGTGCAGCGGCACAGGTTGCCGGCCAGGGCTTCCTGGGCCTGGTGCAGGTCGTGGCCGCTGCTGTTCTTCTGCAGGGCGAACAGCGACATGACGAAGCCTGGAGTGCAGAAGCCGCACTGCGAGCCGTGGCAGTCGGCCATGGCCTTCTGCACGCTGTGCAGCTCGCCCTGGTGCTTGAGGCCCTCGACACTGATCAGTTGCTTGCCGTGCAAGGAGGAAACGAACGTCAGGCAGGAGTTGAGGCTGCGATAACGCAGCGTTGGCTGGCCCAGGTCATCCGGGGTCAGTTCGCCCACGACCACGGTGCAGGCGCCGCAGTCGCCGCTGGCGCAGCCTTCCTTGGTGCCGGGTTTGCCCAGGTGCTCGCGCAGGTACTGCAGCACCGTCATGTTCGGGTCCAGGGCGTGCTCGTTGCGCAGCTCCTGGTTGACGAGAAACTGGATCACGGGGAAGGCCTCGTAATGGTTTTATTGTTGTTGGGCGGACTCTAAGCAAGGGCTGACCTTGAGGTCAATATTTTTCTGACCCAAAGGTCAAGATTTTGCCCGTGCCGGGTTCTGGCCGCCCAACCCTGTCTCTTTACAAGCATAGATCGCGCCGGACATGGCAACTGACCGACAGGTCGCACAAAGCCTCGCGCGCCGCTGCGCGCAAGCCCGGCGAGTGCGCTACAATCGCGCCTTTCGTGCCCCGTTTTCGATTCCGAAGGAAAATCATGACGTTCAAGGCGCCGGACAGCCTCTCCGAGCAAATTGCCCACTATCTGGCCGAGCGGATCATTCGCGGCGAGCTTGCACCCGGCGAGCGCATCCAGGAGCAGAAGGTCACCCAGGCCCTGAATGTCAGCCGCGGCTCGGTACGCGAAGCGCTGCTGATTCTTGAACGTCGTCATCTGGTGGCGATCCTGCCGCGCCGCGGAGCCCACGTCACCGAGCTCGACGAGCACAGCGTGCGCAGCCTGTGCAGCCTCATGGGCGAGCTGTACATCCTGCTGGGCAACGCCGTCGCCCAGCAGTGGCGCAGCGAGACCGACCTGCTGCCGTTCCTGGAGATCCAGCAGCGCCTGCACCAGGCCCGCAGCAACCTGGACATCAAGGCGTTCGTCGCCGAAAGTTTCGCCGTCATGCGCGCTGCCTTCCCCTTCGCACGCAACCCTTACCTGCAAGAGACCGTGGAGAACCTGCAGCCGGCCATGAGCCGCGCCTACTACCTGGCGCTGGATCAACGCCAGGCCAGCATGGACGACTACGTCGACCTGTTCGCCCGTCTGCTGGAGGCAGTATTGCTGCGCGACCTGCCGCGTATCCGCGAGGTGCTGATCGCCTATTGCCAACGCAGCTGCGAGCTGGTGTTGGCTGCGCTGGCGCAGGCCTGACCGATGCGCCTCAAGTGCATTCGCCTGGCCGGGTTCAAGTCGTTCGTCGACCCCACCACGGTCAATTTCCCCAGCAACATGGCGGCGGTGGTCGGGCCCAACGGCTGTGGCAAATCCAACATCATCGACGCCGTACGCTGGGTGATGGGCGAAAGCTCGGCGAAGAACCTGCGTGGCGAGTCGATGACCGACGTCATCTTCAACGGCTCCTCCGGGCGCAAGCCAGTGAGCCAGGCGAGCATCGAGCTGGTGTTCGACAACAGCGACAGCACGCTGGTCGGTGAATACGCCGCCTATGCCGAGATCTCCATTCGCCGCAAGGTCACCCGCGACGCGCAGAACACCTATTACCTGAACGGCACCAAGTGCCGCCGCCGCGACATCACTGACATCTTCCTTGGCACCGGCCTGGGCCCGCGCAGCTACTCGATCATCGAGCAGGGCATGATCTCCAAGCTGATCGAGGCCAAGCCCGAGGAGCTGCGCAACTTCATCGAGGAAGCGGCGGGCATCTCCAAGTACAAGGAGCGTCGCCGCGAGACCGAGAACCGCATCCGCCGCACCCAGGAGAACCTGGCGCGCCTGACCGACCTGCGCGAAGAGCTGGAGCGCCAGCTCGAACGCCTGCATCGCCAGGCCCAGGCCGCCGAGAAATACCGCGAATACAAGGCCCAGGAGCGCCAACTCAAGGCGCGCTTGTCGGCACTGCGCTGGCGTGCACTGGATGAGCGCGTGCGCCAGCGCGAAAGCATCATCGGTGACCAGGAAGTGGCCTTCGAGGCACTGGTGGCCGAGCAGCGCAATGCCGATGCCAGCATCGAACGCCTGCGCGACGGGCACCATGAGCTGTCCGAGCGGTTCAACCAGGTGCAGGGGCGCTTCTATTCCGTAGCGGGCGATATCGCCCGGGTCGAGCAGAGCATCCAGCACGGCCAGCAGCGCCTGCGCCAGTTGCAGGATGATCTCAAGGAAGCCGAGCGCACGCGCCTGGAAACCGAGTCGCACCTGGGCCACGACCGCACCCTGCTGGCGACCCTGGCCGAAGATCTCGCGATGCTCGAGCCCGAGCAGGAAATGACCCTCGCCGCCGCCGAAGAGTCCGCTGCGACGCTCGAGGAGGCCGAGCTGGGCATGCACGGCTGGCAGGCTCAGTGGGACGATTTCAATACCCGCTCCGCCGAGCCACGGCGTCAGGCCGAGGTCCAGCAGGCACGCCTGCAGCAGCTGGAGAGCAGCCTGGAACGTCTGGCCGAGCGCCAGCGCAAGCTGAGCGAAGAGAACCAGCAACTGGGCGCCGATCCCCAGGACGCCGCCATGCTCGAACTGTCGGAGCAGGTGGCTGGCAGCGAGTTGCAGCTCGAAGCGTTGCAGTTGCAGGAGCAGCAGGTAGTCGAGCGGCTTGAGGCTGTGCGCGAGCAACTGCAGCAGGCGACCCAGGCCCAGCAGCAACAGCAGGGTGAATTGCAGCGCCTGGGTGGGCGTCTGGCGTCACTGGAGGCCCTGCAGCAAGCGGCCCTCGAACCCGGCAGTGGCGCGGCTGAATGGCTACAGGGGCAGGGCTTGGGCAGCCGCCCGCGCCTGGCTGAAGGGCTGCGTGTGGAGCCCGGCTGGGAACTGGCGGTGGAGACCGTACTGGGTGCCGACTTGCAGGCGGTGCTGGTGGACGATTTTGCTGCACTTGATTTTGCCGCCCTGGAGCAGGGCGACCTGCGCCTGCTGCAGGCGAGCGGCGAGGGTGCGCGCCTGCCCGGCAGCCTGCTGGACAAGGTCGACGGACGCATCGATCTGGCACCCTGGCTCGGCCAGGTCAAGCCGGTCGAGTCCCTGGAGCAGGCCCTGGCCCTGCGCGCCACGCTTGAAGAGGGCCACAGCCTGGTCAGCCTCGATGGCTACTGGGTGGGCCGGCATTTCCTGCGGGTCAGCCGCGGTGGCGAGTCCCAGGGTGGCGTGTTGGCGCGAGGGCAGGAGATCGAGCGCCTCGGCCATGAGCAACTGGAGCACGAGGCGTTGCTCGAACAGCTCACGCAGCAGCTGCAAGACCTTCGCGAGCAACAGCTCGCCCATGAAGAACAGCGCGAGCAACTGCGCCGCCGCAGCCAGGACGAAAACCGGCAGCTTGGCGAGCTGAAGGCGAGCCTGTCTGCCGGGCGTGCTCGTGCCGAACAGTTGGAGCTGCGCCGCCGCCGCTTGCAGGAAGAACTGGCCGAACTCCAGGAGCAACGCGCCCTGGAGCATGAGCAACTGGGCGAAGCACGCCTGGTGCTGCAGGAAGCCCTGGACCTCATGGCCCAGGACACCGAGCAGCGTGAACAACTGATGGCCCGTCGCGACACCCTGCGCGAAACCCTCGACCGCGTCCGCCAGGAGGCTCGTCAGCACAAGGACCATGCCCACCAGTTGGCGGTGCGCCTGGGTTCCCTGCGTGCCCAGCACGACTCCACGCGCCAGGCCCTGGAACGTCTTGAGCAGCAGGCTGCACGCTTGAGCGAGCGCCAGGAGCAGTTGAGCCTCAACCTTGAAGAGGGCGAGGCGCCGCTGGAAGAGTTGCGCCTGAAGCTCGAAGAGCTGCTCGAACGGCGCATGAGTGTCGATGAGGAAATGCGCCAGGCGCGCCTGCACATGGACGAGGCCGATCGCGAACTGCGCGACGTCGAAAAACGCCGTGCCCAGGCTGAACAGCAGGCCCAGTTGTTGCGCGGGCAACTGGAGCAGTCACGCCTTGAGTCCCAGGGCCTGGATGTGCGGCGCAAGACCTTGCAAGAGCAACTGCTCGCCGACGGTTACGACCTGCAGGGTGTGCTCGCCACGCTCGAGCCCGAGGCCAGCGAGCAGGGTACCGAGCAGGAGTTGGAGCAGACCGAAGCGCGGATCCAGCGCCTGGGTGCGATCAACCTGGCGGCAATCGAGGAGTACGAGCAGCAGTCCGAGCGCAAGCGCTATCTCGATGCCCAGAACGCTGACCTGGTCGAGGCGCTGGAGACGCTCGAGAACGTCATCCGCAAGATCGACAAGGAAACCCGAAACCGTTTCAAGGATACCTTTGATCAGATAAATGCCGGATTACAGGCACTTTTCCCAAAAGTTTTCGGTGGCGGCAGCGCTTATCTGGAACTGACGGGCGAAGATCTACTCGATACAGGGGTGACGATCATGGCGCGCCCGCCGGGCAAGAAGAACAGCACGATCCATTTGCTGTCCGGCGGCGAGAAGGCACTGACCGCATTGGCGTTGGTGTTCGCCATCTTCAAGCTGAATCCGGCACCGTTCTGCATGCTCGATGAAGTCGATGCGCCGCTGGACGATGCCAACGTCGGGCGTTACGCCCGGTTGGTGAAGGAAATGAGCGAGACCGTGCAGTTCATCTACATTACGCATAACAAGATTGCCATGGAAATGGCCGATCAATTGATGGGGGTCACCATGCATGAGCCCGGTTGTTCACGTCTTGTTGCAGTTGATGTGGAGGAGGCCATGGCCATGGTTGACGCCTGACGCGTGAAGATTGGGCGATATCTGTAGGCAAATGCGCCTTGCATGTGCGACAGACGGTGTAAAGTTGTCTTTGGTCGTGCTAGCTTAATGTCACTCGTTTTTTGCGTGGGTAAAACGCCTGTCAGAACATAGAGTTGGCGCCACGTGTTAAAGGGCTTTGAAGCCTTTGTTTTCAAGCATATTTTTATAGAGGCACGGGATTACATGGAAATCGGTCTGCGCGAGTGGCTGATCGTCATCGGCATCATTGTCATCGCCGGTATTCTTTTCGACGGCTGGCGCCGCATGCGCGGCGGCAAGGGCAAGTTGAAGTTCCGTCTGGATCGTAGCTATTCCAACCTCCCGGACGACGAGGGCAGTGCCGAGGTGCTCGGCCCTGCGCGCGTCCTGGACACGCATAAAGAGCCGGAGCTGGACGAAACCGACCTGCCGTCGATGAGCGCCCCGGCCCGTGAACGCGAGCGCGAGCCAAAGCCGGCCAAGGCGCCCAAGCGTGGCAAGCGTGCTGCTGCCGAGTCGCAGCAGGGCGACCTGAATCTGGTCGCTGAACCGCGCGAGCCGGACCTGTTCGCCGACAGCGATGACGACTTCAGTGCCGACAACAACCGCAACAGCGGTTTCGCCACGAGCAACAACGCCGCCAAGGAGTTGCCTCCGGTCGAAGAGGTGCTGGTGATCAGCGTCATCTCCCGTGACGAAGGTGGCTTCAAGGGCCCAGCGTTGCTGCAGAACATCCTGGAAAGCGGCCTGCGTTTCGGCGAGATGGACATCTTCCATCGCCACGAAAGCATGGCCGGTCACGGCGAGGTGCTGTTCTCCATGGCCAACGCAGTCAAGCCAGGTATATTCGACCTGGATGACATCGACCATTTCAGCACCCGTGCGGTCAGCTTCTTCCTCGGCCTGCCTGGCCCGCGTCATCCGAAGCAGGCCTTCGACGTGATGGTTGCCGCCGCGCGCAAGCTGGCCCACGAGCTCGACGGTGAGCTCAAGGATGACCAGCGCAGCGTGCTGACCGCGCAGACCATCGAGCACTACCGCCAGCGTATCGTCGAGTTCGAGCGCCGTGCGCTGACCCAGAAGCGCTGATAGATCCAGACTCAAGAGCAGCCCATGGGATTGCTGGTCGGTTCGGCAGATGTCATTGCCTGTGCCGGCCCCATTGCCGGACAAGCCGGACGCAGCACCGCCGCTCCCACAGATACACGATTGTCTGTGGGAGCGGCGGTGCGGCGTCCGGCTTGTCCGGTGATGAGGTCAGTACATGCTGAACAGCATCCCGATCCGCGCCGGCATCACCCAGGCTGCTCTTTTGCTTTGCAAGAGACCTGAAAGATGAACGCCGAAAACCGAATCCACGAACTGCGCGCCGAACTCGACCAGCACAACTATCGCTACTACGTGCTGGACGAGCCCAGTGTGCCCGACGCCGAATACGACCGGCTGTTCAACGAACTCAAGGCCCTGGAAGCCGAGAACCCACACCTGGTCACCCCCGACTCGCCCACCCAGCGCGTCGGCGGTGCAGCCTTGGCGGCCTTCACCCAGGTGCGCCATGAGATCCCCATGCTCAGCCTGGGCAACGCCTTCGAAGAGGCCGACCTGCGTGAGTTCGGGCGGCGCGTGGTCGAAGGGCTCGACCAGGCCGAGGCGGTCGACTACAGCTGCGAGCCCAAGCTCGATGGCCTGGCGGTGAGCCTGTTGTATCGCGACGGCCAGCTGGTGCAGGGCGCCACCCGTGGCGACGGCACGACCGGCGAAGACATCAGCACCAACGTGCGCACCATCCGCAACGTCCCGTTGAAGCTGCATGGCAGCGGCTGGCCTGAAGTGCTCGAAGTGCGTGGCGAGGTGTACATGAGCAAGGCGGGCTTCGAGCGGCTCAATGCCGCTCAGGCCGAAATCGGCGGCAAGACCTTCGCCAACCCCCGCAACGCTGCCGCTGGCAGCCTGCGTCAACTGGACTCGAAGATCACCGCCAGCCGCCCGCTGGAATTCTGCTGCTATGGCATCGGCCAGACTTCAGCGAGTGTCGGCGACAGCCATATCGGCATCCTCGAGCAGCTCAAGGTCTGGGGCATGCCGATCAGCCCTGAGCTCAAGCACGCCGCCGGTATCGAACAATGCCTGGCCTATTACCAGGACATCGGCGCCCGCCGCAACGCGCTGCCCTACGAAATCGACGGCGTGGTGTTCAAGGTCAACAGCCTGGCGGCGCAGCGCGAGCTGGGTTTCCGTGCGCGTGAGCCGCGCTGGGCCATCGCCCACAAGTTCCCGGCCATGGAAGAACTCACCGAGGTGCTGGACGTCGAGTTCCAGGTCGGCCGTACCGGCGCGGTGACTCCGGTCGCCCGTCTCAAGCCGGTCAAGGTGGCCGGGGTGACCGTGTCCAACGCCACCCTGCACAACATGGACGAGATCGCCCGCCTGGGCCTGCGCATCGGCGATACGGTGATCATCCGCCGTGCCGGTGACGTGATCCCGCAGGTGATGCAGGTGGTGCTCGAGCGTCGCCCCGATGACGCCCGCCCGGTCGAGGTGCCGAGCGCCTGCCCTGTGTGCGGCTCGCAGGTCGAGCGCACGCAGTTGGTCAAGCGCAGCAAGGGCAAGGAGACCACCAGCGAAGGGGCGGTGTATCGCTGCGTCGGCCGCCTGGCCTGTGGCGCCCAGCTCAAGCAGGCGATCATTCACTATGTATCGCGACGGGCGATGGACATCGACGGCCTTGGCGAGAAGAGCGTCGAGCAATTGGTCGACGAAGGCCTGATCGGTTCCCCGGCAGACCTGTACAAGCTGCAGTTCGAGCAGATCGTCGACCTGGAGGGCTTCGCCGAAGTCTCCAGCCGCAAGCTGCTCGAAGCCATCGAGGCGAGCAAGCGCCCGCCGCTCGCGCGCTTCATCTTCGCCCTGGGCATCCCCGATGTGGGCGAGGAGACCGCCAAGGTCCTGGCCCGCTCCCTGGGCAGCCTGGAACGGGTGCAGGTGGCGCTGCCGCAGGTGCTGACCTACCTGCCGGACATCGGCCTTGAAGTCGCCTACGAGATCCACAACTTCTTCGAGGATGCGCACAACCGCGAAGTCATCCAGCAGTTGCTCGACAGCGGCATGCAGTTGCAGGACCAGGGCGAGCTGGCGGCGGAGTTCGCCGCCAGCACCACCCTTGCCGGCATGATCGCCAAACTCGACATCCCCTCGGTCGGCCCGACCGGCGCCGAGAAGCTGGTGGACAAGCTCGGCACCCTCGACAAGATCATCGCCGCCGACGGTATCGACCTGCGCCAGGCCCTGAATACCAAGCAGGCCGATGCCGTGCGCGAGTTCTTCAAGGTCGAGGCCAACCAGCAACTCGCCCGCGCCATCGAAGCCCAGCTCCAAGCGTTCGGCATGCACTGGCACAGCGAGAAGAAAACCACCGAGGGCCTGCCCCTGGCCGGTCAGACCTGGGTGCTGACCGGCACCCTGGAACGCATGAGCCGCGACATCGCCAAGGACAAGCTGGAAAGCCTCGGCGCCAAGGTGGCGGGCTCGGTGTCCGGCAAGACCCACTGCGTGGTGGCAGGTCCGGGAGCGGGGTCGAAGCTGGCCAAGGCCAGTGAGCTGGGGGTCAAGGTGCTGGACGAAGAGGCCTTCGTCGCCTTCCTGGCGGGGCAGGGCATCACGGTCTGATGTTGCCTGCCCTGGCCTCATCGCGGGACGAGCCCGCTCCCACAGGTGCGCCTTGGCATTTATCCTGTGGGAGCGGGCTCGTCCCGCGATGAGGCTGGCACAAATCCCCGAGAACCTCATGCCTGGCGGACAAGTCCTTGAGAAATGATGGTTTTTTTGCCATCAAAGGTTGTAACTTCCCCCCGTAACGGTACAATGGCGCGGCTCGTCACCTGATGAGCTGCGTTATGGTGGCCCCACCGGTCCCCCCGCATTGATTACCCGTTAACCTGGTCAGGCCCGGAAGGGAGCAGCCACAGCGGGAACATCGAGTGCCGGGGTGTGGCTGGTGGGGCTGCCTCCATTTCTCTCGAAGTCCTGCTCTCGAACGGCGTTCGCTCTTCACCGCCTGGTGATCCAAAGCGTGACGCACCGTACGCCTAGCCCTCCCTGCCTTTGCTTACCCCGCCACTCGGTCCCATTGTCAGCGTTTACGCGTGAACTGCTGTTCCGTAACCGTCGAGCCCCATTGGCTGCCTTGCTCTTCATGGGTCAGTTCGAAGCCCAGCGATTGGTAGAGGTGCCGGGCGGCTTCCAGTCCTTTGAAGGTATGCAACTGGATTGCCGAGAAGTTCTGCCGGTCACAGAAAGCGACTGCTTCAGTGAGTAGCCGGCGACCTACACCGCCACCACGGCAGCCATCATCCAGCAGGAACCAGCGCAGGTGAGCTTCATCGTTCCCGAGGTCCTCGCCGTCGATAGCCACCGACCCTACGATTCGGCCAGCGTCTTCAGCGACCCAGACCGCGTTGCGCGGATTCCCCAGCCGTCCTGCAAACTCGGCAATGTTGGTTGCAACCCTGCTCTCGAAGAACTGGCCGAAACCGGCATGGCGCGAGTAGTAGCTTGCATGCATCTGCGTCATGCGTCCGATCAGGCCGGGACGGTATCCGAGGGTGATTTGAATCCTGGAGGCCGCTGTTTCGGTGGGCTGTTGGCGAGAAGCCTTCAACGCCTGGGCATAGGCATTCAGGCCTTGGGCGATGACCTGCTGTTCTTGCGGGGGCAGTGGGGCCAGCGTTGAGCTGACCTGCATTTGCCCGTAGGCATGAATCTCTTCAAGGGTGCGTTTCCCTTGCTCGGTCAGGCGCAGTTGCTTCGTGCGGCCATCCTGCTCACTTTCATGCTCTTGCAGTTCACCCAGTTGAACGAGCTTGGCAACCATGCGGCTGACGCTGGACTTCTCAAGCCCTAGCGCCTGCACCAGTTGAGCGGCAGTCCGCTCCCCATGCTCGCCTAGCTCAAGCAGCGTGTGAACGGCAGAGGGGGAGTACTCCGTGCCTGCCAGCGTCGTTCGCATGAAGCCCAGTTCACGGACCATCGTGCGTGAGGCGGAGCGGATTTGCTCCACGACCGAAGGGTCGATCATTTTCAAGGTCTCATCAGGAATGGTTGCGCAATACAACCATGTTTGGTTGTATTGTGCAACCATTCGCCGGCCCCTGGGCGGTTCGCTGCGGGTGAAGACTGCTTCACAGCCTTGAAGTCCGGTTCTGGACAACTGAAAACACCCTTGTTAGTTTGCGTCCGCCATATATTTCAAAATATGACAGTGGCACTTAAGTGATATTGATTTGATATCAATTTATGACGAGCAAGGACGCATTGAATGAAAAGCCTGCAAGGTTTGCCCAGTCTTATCAGCGCTTCGGTCGGCACGCCCGGTAAAGCCCGAAACTTGCCCGCCGATGTTCAGTGCATCCAGTACCTGTTCAACCTACTCATCCCGCGGCTCGGTTTTCCATTGCCCGAGAATGGCCGTTGCGACGGGCAGCTGGTGCAGCGCATCAGTCAGTACCAGTTTCGTCATCTGAAGTACGCGCATCCCGATGGGGTCGTCGATCCGAATGGGCGCACCTTCAACAGCCTGGTCGAGGAGGCTGTTCGAGTGCCGGTCAAGTTGATTCCTGCACTGCGCCTGCCCACCTTCATCAATGTCTTCGCCAATAATGTCGACGCCCAGGTGCAGGCCACCGTCAATCATTATCTGGACCGGATGCGCGCGGTGATCGAAGCCGAGCGGCGCAATCGGCAGATGGTGCTGCAGGTCACCTGCGATGGCGGCATGACGCTCAGCGACAGCGACTTCCAGAACGCCGCCACTCAATTGGGCAACGGCATTTCAGCCAACCTGATCAAAGCATTCGCCACGGTGGAGTCGGGTGGTCGTTCGGGTTTCGGGCCGGCCAAGTTGCCGGTGATCGCCTTCGAGGGGCATCACTTCCAGCGCTATACCAAGCACAAGTACGACCAGACTCATCCGCTGCTCTCGTACAAGTACAAGAAGAAAGCCGGCCCGCAGTGGCAAGCCAACAACAAGGACCAGGCCAAGGCCTGGGAAACCATGGCCACGGCATTCGGGCTGGATCAGGAGGCGGCATTGAAATCTGCTTCCTGGGGCATGTTCCAGATCATGGGCTTCAACTTCGCCGATTGCGGGCATGCCAATGTGTTTGAATTCGTCGCGGCCATGAAACTCAATGCCGGGCAGCAACTCAAGGCCTTCCTCGGTTTCTGCAGCAAGAACCCGTCGTTTATCAAGGCTGCGAAGAACAAGGACTACGCCGGCATGGCCGCCAGTTACAACGGCAAGGATTATGGTGACTATGACGTGCGTATCAAGAAGGCCTACGAAGCACTTGAAGGGAAGAAGTGACATGGCAAAGAGTTTCTCGCGCCGACTGATTGTTCTGGCCACCGCACTGCTGGGATTGTCCGGGTCTGTTCATGCAGGCGCCGCCGTACTGAAGCCTGGGCAATACGACGCGCTGATGCTGGCGGTCACGCCGGATCGCCAGGTGGAGGGCTATTATTCCGAGACCCTTGGCGAAGGTGTGACCCGGCATTGCACCTTCTACCTCAAGGGGCAGATCAGCGGCGATGGGGCGGTTGCGCTGGCCACCTGGGAAGACCAGACCTTCCCCGGCAGCCTGGCGGCCACGGGCGGTGGCGTTACCCTCACCGTTGCACGAGGCCGCGAGCACCCCGGCTGCGTCAGTGTGCTGATGCCGGAGATCGCCACGGGGCTGGAGCTCAGCCGCTCTGCGGAAAAGCCCTGGATCGCGCTGCTGACGGTCACTGCCGACAAGGCCTATCTGCGCAAGCAGGCGGGTAGCGGCGCGAGCAAGCGACCCTATATCGTCAAGGGCGATGTAGTGGGCGTGCTGGCGTTCAAGGACGGCTGGGCCAAGGTCGAGTTCATCAACCAGGACGACCGCTCGTTCACGGGTTGGATCAGCCAGGATCAGTACCGCCGACTCGTTGCGCCCAAGGGCTGAAGCTGAGCTCGGGTGACGAGCCGAGCCCGCCGCACCTGCATTTATCGGCAAACAGGCTTATGATGCGCCTCTCGCAGCCCACCCATTTCTGAGAGAGGCCATCAGCATGGATCAGGTTGACGATCTGACCCGCCAGCGCATCCGCGACTGGCAAGCGCGCCGCCTGGAGATCAAGGACCAGATGGCCTCGCACCCCGAGCGCACCCTTGAGCTTTCGAAAGTACTCGACCAGATGGAAGAGGAACACGAACGCATCCTTGGCGAAGCCACGCCCGCAGCCGACGCCACAGCAGCAGTCGATCAGGCACCGGGGCTGGATTTTCGCCTGAGCGTCTCGGCGCGCAATGCCCAGGACCTGCGCAAGCTGCTGGAGATGGCGCTGCACGAGCTCGATAGCGCGCTGGCTGCCGAAGCCCGCTGCGAGGATGACGCGCGGCGCGTCTACCCGGGCGGCATGTCCGGCTCGCTGGGCGCCTACGCCTATGAACTTGAAGCCAATCCCGACACCAGCGAATGACCTGCGCGCATGCAACCTGAACATTACGATTTCGCCGACACCGTGTTTCTTCCCGTTACTCTGGAAGTCTGCCAAGGCCTGCTCGAGGATGCCTCCGGGCTCGAAGGGTTGAGCGATCCGGAGCTGGCGGCGGTGCTGGTGATCCAGAACCTGTCCCAGGCGCGCGAGCAGGTGCTCGACCCTGCGGCGGCGGAAAAGGTGCTGACCAGGTTGCTGCAGTGGTCGGTGCGGGGGCCGCATGCGCCGGGCGTAGGGCTGGGCTCCGAGGCGCGGCGGCTGTTCGATGCGCGCAAGCTGTATTTCGGCCTGGAAGTCATCAAGGGCTCGCGCTTGCAACTGCTGGGGGCCGAGGAGGTGGCGCAGCGCGAGTACTTGTTGGATGACGGGACCTGGGACATGCGCTTCAGGTCGCTTCGCCACCCGCGCCACAATCCGTTCAGCCAGCAGGCCATCACCGGCTTCAATAAAGAGCGCTGGCTGACCCGCGAGCAAGACAAGTTGCTGCGGGTGCTGCGCGCCAATCCTGACGAAGACCTGCATGTGCAGGGCTATGCAGGCATCGGCAAGAGCTACCTGCTGGGAGCGCTGATCGATTGCCTGCCCAGGGGGCGGGTGTTGGCACTGGCGCGTACGCCCGGCAAGCTCGACGCCCTGCGGCGGCGTATCGGAAAAGGCTCCAAGGCTGGCAAGACGTTCGCCGAGTTTGCCCAGGCCCTGCTGAGCGTGCCTGGGCGGCCTGCCGCACGCGCATCGGCACGCCTGCCGGGCAAGCGCGCGGTGGCCGAAACCCTGAACATCCTGGGCTTTCGCCAATACGACGGCGAAAAGACTCTGGATATCTGCCTGGAGCTGCTGAAAAACTACTGTGAGTCCCGCGATCACAGCCTCACTGTGCGCCACCTTCCGCACTTCGCCCAGGCGCTGTCGCGGCTGGATAGCCAGGTGCTGCTCGAATACGCCAGCCGCCTGTGGACCTATCTGCAGGACAACCCTGCCTGGGATCGCCAGACCGGCTTCCCCACGTTGCTGCTGCTCAAGCGCGCCAGCCTCGCTGGCCACAGTGTGCCGAGCCGCTACAGCCATGTGATCGTCGACGAGAGCCAGGACATGCCTGGCCCGTTGTTGCAGATCATCGAGCGTGGCCGCCAGGTGTTGATCACGCTGGGCGACGAATACCAACGAGCCGACGGGCCCGGATTGCGCCGCGCGCGTCAGGTGCGCCAGCGCGACATCGCCTTCTCGGTGCGCTGCGGGCCGAAAGTGGAGCGGCTGATCAACCCGCTGATCGGTGTGCATTCGCAAAAGTCCAAGCTCGCCTTCGAAGGTGCCGGCAGCGTGGATGTCGGCATCGAGCACTACCCCCTCGATTTCGTGCCACCGCAAGGCTGTGTGGTGCTCACCGCGTCGCCCTGGGATTCGATGAAGTGGGCCATGCAACTGGCCGACAACCAGTGCCGGGTGGGCTTCTCCGATAACGTCGGGATGCAGCGTTTCATGTCCAGCGCCGTGCAGTTGTTCCGTGCCGACCTCTATGGCGCGGGCAGCGATGGCCAGGACACGCATGCCTATTTCGCCCATGCGCTGAACTGGCGACAAGTGCATGAGGACAATCGCTTCGACGAGTCATTCCTGTGGGTCGAGGCGCGGCTGCAGGACGGTTTTCGGATTGCCGAGCTCAACGCCTTGCCGGCACGCTTCTCCAATGAGCCGGACAGCCTGTTGCTGATGCCGGCGCAGGAGGCCGGGGGGCAGGAGTTCGATCACGTGCTGTTGACCCAGGAGCTGATGGCGCTGAATCCGTTCAAGGATGCCTACGCCTTCGACAACCGGGTCTGCGCGGTCTATATCGCGCTGTCACGTGCCCGGCGCCATCTGTATCTGCCCTACGATGTGGACGAGTGGGTGGCGTACCACAAGGGCCAGAAATTCCGCGAGTCACACGGCTACTGATCGGCCGACAGCGTCCCTTGCACCTGGGTGTAGCGCTCGATGATCCGATCGATCTCGCCGGACTGCTTCAGGCGCACCAAGGCCCGCAGCACCTGCTGAGCGGGAATGGCCGGGTCGTTGCGCACCATGCAGCCCAGGTCCTGCTCTTCCAGCAGGGCCAGCGGGCGCAGGCGCTGCTCCCGGGGTTGCTGGCGGTTGAACCATTGCAGCGACAATTGGTTGCTCACCGCATAACGATAACGGCTGGCTTGCAGTTTCTGCAGGGCCAGGTCCTGGTTGCGGCTGTCTTCCCGCGTCAGCAGACGCTGCGCGAACATCGGGTCCAGGGTCGGGTAGGTGTAGCCCAGTACTGTACCGATGGGTTGTGCGGGCAGCTGCGCCAGGCCGCCGGGCAGTCCATCGCCAGCACGCCCGACCAGCAGGTCGCGTTGGTGGATCAGCGGCACGCTCCAGATGAATTCACCGGGCCGTTCGTTGAGCCAGTTGCTGGCCACGTAGCAGCGCACGTCGATGTCGCCAGCGGTCATGGCCTGCTCCAGGCGCAGGCGCGCCATCACGTGGTACTGCGGGCGTACCCCGGCTTCGCGGGCCAGGGCCTGGATCAGGTCGAAGAGAATGCCGTCGACCGGCACGTCGCCCTCGGTGCGCATCAACGGCATGCTCCAGCTCTCCGCGACGGAAAAGCGCAGCACCGGCTGCTCGGCAAGGCCGCTTGAGCTCCATAGCAACAGGATGGCGAGAAGTCGCCGCACGTCTATCCTCCTTGGACTTTCCATGTTCACCGGCAGCGCCCATAGTCTAGACGAGCCGGGCAGGGTGCAATTTTGCCCCCGCTCCGCTAGCATTAGCGATCTTCCGCTCGATCAGGCTGCGATGGTTTTTTGATGAGTTATCAGGTTCTTGCACGTAAATGGCGCCCGCGCTCGTTCCGCGAGATGGTAGGCCAGACCCATGTGCTCAAGGCATTGATCAACGCCCTGGACAACCAGCGGCTGCATCACGCCTACCTGTTCACCGGCACCCGAGGGGTCGGCAAGACCACCATCGCGCGGATCATCGCCAAGTGCCTGAACTGCGAAACCGGTATCACCTCCACACCTTGCGGCACCTGTTCGGTATGCCGGGAAATCGATGAAGGCCGCTTCGTCGACCTGATCGAGATCGACGCCGCCAGCCGCACCAAGGTCGAAGACACCCGCGAACTGCTCGACAACGTGCAGTACGCGCCCAGCCGCGGACGCTTCAAGGTCTACCTGATCGACGAAGTGCACATGCTGTCCACCCACTCCTTCAACGCCTTGCTCAAGACGCTGGAAGAGCCGCCACCCTACGTCAAATTCATCCTCGCCACCACCGATCCGCAGAAGTTGCCAGCAACCATTCTCTCGCGCTGCCTGCAGTTCTCGCTGAAGAACATGAGCCCGGAGCGGGTGGTCGAGCACCTTACCCACGTGCTCGGCGCCGAAAACGTGCCATTCGAGGAAGATGCCCTGTGGCTGCTGGGCCGCGCCGCCGACGGCTCGATGCGCGATGCCATGAGCCTGACCGACCAGGCCATCGCCTTCGGCGAGGGCAAGGTACTGGCCGCCGATGTGCGGGCGATGCTTGGCACGCTCGATCATGGCCAGGTGTACGGTGTGCTGCAGGCCTTGCTCGAAGGTGACGCCCGGGCGCTGCTCGAGGCGGTGCGCGCCCTGGCCGAACAGGGGCCTGACTGGAATGGCGTATTGTCCGAAATGCTCAATGTGCTGCACCGGGTCGCCATCGCCCAGGCCTTGCCGGAGGCGGTGGACAACGGCCAGGGCGATCGCGACAAGGTGCTCGCGCTGGCGGCTGCGTTGCCGGCCGAGGATGTGCAGTTCTACTACCAGATGGGCCTGATCGGTCGGCGCGACCTGCCGCTGGCGCCGGATCCGCGGGGCGGCTTCGAGATGGTCCTGCTGCGCATGCTCGCCTTCCGCCCGGCCGACACGGATGACGCGCCGAAACCTGCGCTAAAGTCGGTGGGGATCAGCCAGGCCACAGCTGATCCAGCCAGACCGGTGGCAACTGCGACCGTGGTTGCCGAGCCCTCCGTGGTTGCCGCTGCGCCTGAGCCTGTTGCGCCGCCCGCACCTGTGGTCGATCAAGCACCCGCCGCCGAGCCGGTCGCTGCTGCTGCGTCCGCCGTGGCTCCGGAAGCGGTGCCTGCGATCGAGCCCGAGCCCGTGCACGCCGTTGCGGGGCCAGAGACAGTCGTCGATCTGCCGTGGGAAGAGCCTTCCCCAACGGTCGCGCCCTCGGCGCCGGTCATCCCGGCCGTCGTCGCGCAGCCGCCTGACGATCAGCCGGACTACGACGAACCGCCCTTCGATCCGTCGGCGTATGCGTCGGTCGGCATGGAGCGCGACGACGACGGTGCGGATGACGATTACTACGTGCCGCAAGCCGATCCGATAGGTTTCAGCTACCTGGACGAGCTCGCCGAGCATATCCAGGAGGACGCGCCTGCGGCGGCGCCCGAGCCTCTGCCTGCGGCGCAGCCGGCCACGGGCCTGGCCCTGCAATGGCTGGAATTATTCCCACAGTTGCCTGTCTCCGGTATGACAGGCAACATCGCCGCGAACTGTACGCTGATCAGCGCCGATGGCGATGACTGGCTGCTGCACCTGGACCCAGGCCAGGGTGCGTTGTTCAACAGCACCCAGCAACGTCGACTCAACGAGGCGCTCAACCAGCATCTGGGGCGTACGCTACGCCTGCAGATCGAGCTGATCCGCCCCGAGCAGGAAACCCCTGCGCAGGCCGCCGCGCGCAAGCGCGCCGAGCGCCAGCACGACGCGGAGCTGTCGATCGAGCAGGACCCGCTCATCCAGCAGATGATCAAGCAGTTCGGCGCCCGGGTGCGGCACGATACAATCGAACCTGTAGACGCGGCCCTGGCAACCCCGGGGCAGTGAAGCGAACCCCTTGCGCCCGGCCTCGTGCCGGCCGCATACATGACCCAATCGAGGATTCTCCCATGATGAAAGGTGGCATGGCCGGCCTGATGAAGCAGGCTCAGCAGATGCAGGAAAAAATGGCCAAGATGCAGGAAGAGCTGGCCAATGCAGAAGTCACCGGCCAGTCCGGTGCAGGTCTGGTCAGCGTGGTGATGACCGGTCGTCATGACGTCAAGCGCGTCAACATCGACGCCAGCCTGATGTCGACCGATCCGGACGACAAGGAAGTGCTCGAGGACTTGATCGCCGCGGCACTCAACGACGCCGTGCGCAAGGTCGAGCAGAACAGCCAGGACAAGATGGGCAGCATGACTGCCGGCATGCAGCTGCCGCCTGGTTTCAAGATGCCGTTCTGATCGACGGTTTGCAGCACATGGGGAGCACGATCGACTGATCGCTGCTCCCTTCTTCATTCTGTACCACTGACAGGCCTGCCTACATGAGCTTCAGCCCCCTGATCCGCCAACTGATCGATGCCCTGCGTGTGCTCCCGGGTGTCGGCCAGAAAACCGCCCAGCGCATGGCCCTGCAGTTGCTCGAGCGCGACCGCAGCGGAGGCACGCGCCTGGCCCAGGCCCTGAGCCAGGCCATGGAAGGTGTTGGCCATTGCCGCCAGTGCCGCACCCTGACCGAGCAGGAGCTGTGCCCGCAGTGTGCCGATCCACGCCGCGACGACACGCAACTGTGCGTGGTGGAAGGGCCGATGGATGTGTATGCGGTAGAGCAGACCGGCTACCGTGGCCGTTACTTCGTGCTCAAGGGGCACCTGTCGCCGCTCGACGGCCTGGGCCCCGAGGCGATCGGTATTCCACAACTGATGGCGCGGATCGAGGAGCAGGGCACCTTCAGCGAGGTGATCCTGGCGACCAACCCCACGGTGGAAGGTGAGGCGACGGCGCATTACATCGCCCAGTTGCTGGCCGAGAAGGGCCTGACTGCCTCGCGTATCGCCCATGGCGTGCCGCTGGGTGGGGAGTTGGAGCTGGTGGACGGTGGCACGCTTGCGCATGCCTTTGCCGGGCGCCGTCCTATCTCGCTGTAAGCGTTGGGGCGCAGCGCGCCCCAAGCCAGTTACTTGTTGGTGTAGATCTGGTCGAACACGCCGCCGTCGTTGAAGTGGGTCTTCTGCACGGTGCGCCAGTCACCGAAGGTCTTCTCCACCGAGAGGAAGTCGACTTTCGGGAAACGGTCGGTGTACTTGGCCAGGACGGTGGCATCACGCGGGCGCAGGTAGTTCTGCGCAGCGATTTCCTGGGCCGCCGGCGACCACAGGTACTTGAGGTATTCCTCGGCCACGGCGCGGGTCTGCTTCTTCTCGACCACCTTGTCGACCACGCTCACCGGTGGCTCGGCTTCTGCCGACACGCTCGGATAGACCACCTCGAACTGATCACGACCGAACTCGCGGGCGATCATCTCGGCTTCGTTCTCGAAGGTGACCAGCACGTCGCCGATCTGGTTGGTCATGAAGGTCGTGG
Organism: Pseudomonas sp. NBRC 111143; assembly: GCF_001320965.1. Taxonomy (NCBI): domain Bacteria; kingdom Pseudomonadati; phylum Pseudomonadota; class Gammaproteobacteria; order Pseudomonadales; family Pseudomonadaceae; genus Pseudomonas; species Pseudomonas sp. NBRC 111143. Next base: position 45,475 of record NZ_BCBT01000028.1, read on the forward strand.
TGGCAGCGCGACCGCCAGTGTCGAGCACCGGTGCCTGCTTGAACAGCTTGCCGACGAAATCACGGGCCTTGGCTTCGTCGCCGCCTTGCTTGAGTACATAGCCCCAGGCCGAGAGGTAGGTGTAGCGGCCATTACCCGAGGTCTTGGGGTTGGGCACGATCACCTGCACGCCATCCTTGAGCAGATCCGGCCAGTCTTTCAGCGCCTTCGGGTTGCCCTTGCGAACGATGAACACGGTGGCCGAGGTGAACGGCGCGCTGTTGTTCGGCAGGCGGGTAACCCAGTTGTCCGGCACCAGCTTGCCGTTGTCGACCAGGGCATTGATGTCGGTGGCCATGTTCATGGTGATGACATCGGCCGGCAGGCCATCGATCACGGCACGCGCCTGCTTGCTTGAGCCGCCGAAGGACATCTGCACATTGACCTTTTCCTTGTGCTCTTCTTCCCAATGCTTCTGGAACGCCGGGTTGTAGTCCTTGTAGAAGTCGCGCATCACGTCATACGAGACGTTCAGCAGGGTCGGCGCGGCCTGGGCCAGGTTGCCGAGGGCCAGGCCTGCGGCGAGCAGCGAGGCGCTGAAGAGTTTTTTCACAGGGGCGTTCCTTGTTGTGAGTGAAAGTTTGGCAATGTGCCAGTAACTATAACCTTTGGTTCTTGAGCCATTAAAGATCAAAACAGACTTTGCTTATGCCTGCTTGGTCGCTCCCTTGGGAAACAGCGCATTGCCACAGCGCGAACAGAATGCTGCCGTCGGCTCATGGGTTTTCTTGGCGCAGGTCGGGCAATCGTGGCGCAACTGTTCGCCGCGCATGGCGTTGGCCAGCTCGGCAGTGAAGATCCCGGTGGGCACGGCGATGATCGAGTAGCCGATGATCATCACCAGCGATGACAGTACCTGGCCCAACGGCGTCTTGGGCACGATGTCGCCGAAGCCGACCGTGGTCAGGGTGACGATGGCCCAGTAGATGCCCTTGGGAATGCTGGTAAAGCCGTGCTCGGGCCCTTCGATCACGTACATCAGCGTACCGAACACGGTGACCAGGGTCGAAACGCTGACCAGGAACACGATGATCTTCTGTTTGCTGCCGCGCAACGCCTCGAGCAGATAGTGCGCCTGCTTGAGGTAGGGGCTGAGCTTGAGCACGCGGAAGATCCGCAGCATACGGATCACCCGAATGATCAGCAGGTACTGGGCGTCGCTGTAGTACAGGGCGATGATCCCCGGCACGATGGCCAGCAGGTCGACCAGGCCGTAGAAGCTGAACGCGTAGCGCAGCGGCTTTGGCGAGCAGTACAGCCGGGTGAGGTACTCGGCGAGGAAGATCGCCGTGAAGGCCCACTCGATGCCGGCCAGCAAGCCGGAATAATTGCGGTGCACATCGTCGATGCTGTCGAGGATGACGGTGACCAGGCTGGCCAGGATGATCAGCAGAAGGATCTTGTCAAAGCGTCTTCCAGCGACGGTGTCGGTCTGGAAGACGATCACATAGAGCCGCTCGCGCAGGCTCGAAGGGGTGTCCATGGGCTCGTTCCGTTATACGTTGCCGGTGAGAGCCTAGGGGCTGGCTCTCAGCCGTGCAAGCGCTGCGCGCTGCGCTGTCGGGCTTGCTGGACGAGGTGGCCGCCCAGATGCATCAACCAGCAAGCGAGGACGAAGGGCGCGGTGAGCGCCGGCAGCGGCCACAGACTGGACAGCGCCTGCAGCAGCAGGGCCAGGGCGATGGCCAGCAGCGGGACCCAGGGGCGTTCGCCCTGGCGGCTGAAGGCCAGTGCGGCCAGTGTGGTGTTGAAACCATACAAGCCCATCCAGGCCGCAGCTGCCTGGTCAGCGAGCAAGGCCGCACCGCCACCGATGGCTGAGCCGATCAGGGCCCAGCACGCAGCACGAGGATGGGCGAAGAACATGCCGGCGACGATCAGCAGGCCCGCCAGCGGTGCATCGAGCAGAAACACCTGGCCGACCCCACGCAGCACCCCGTGCACGTGGCTGGCTTCGACCTGGCCGCTGACGCCGGGCTCGATGATCAGCAGCATGATCCAGCCCAGTAGCACGAAAGGCGCAGTGTAGGCCAACAGCAGAGGGCCGCCGCGCTTGCGCCACTGGTGGGTGATGATGCTCGACAGGCCGCCGGCAGCAAGGATCAGCGCAGGCACGATCGCCGACCAAGGCACCAGCGCACTGATCAGCAGGCCGATCAGCACACCGTTGTAGCTGTAAAGGCCGGCCTGGCGATCAGCGCGGGCATAGCCGCGGCGCTGCGCCGTGAGCAGGCCGGCGAGGGCGCCTAGCAGCGCGCCGCCGACCAGGTCCGGGGCGGTGAGGAGGATGGCCAGCAGGCAGCACAGGCCGCACAGGGGATCGCGCAGCAGCAGCACCTGGCTGAAGCCGTTGAGCAGCGCCGTGGCCCAGTCGGGGCACGGGTTGATGAAATTCTTGGTGTACATGGGCAGTCGGCAAGGTGAGTGAAAGGCGCTGGGCCTCTTCGGGCCTCGGTTGTGCGCCATTGGATTGGCTCTGCGCGCTCTGTAGGAGCGGGCTTGCCCGCGAAAAAGACACCGCGCTGCCTGGCACGGGCTACGCCCGTGTTCGCGGGACAAGCCCGCTCCCACAGGGATTGGGCTGGCCTTTAGATTTCGAACAAGACAGTTGCTTCTACAAAATTGCAGGGCCGGTCTTCAGATCAAGGTCTCGATCCGCAAGGTATTGGTGCTCCCTGGCTGGCCGAACGGCACCCCCGCGGTGATCAGCAGGGTGTCGCCACGGCTGGCCATGCCTTGTGCCTGGGCGATCTCCAGCGCAGTCGAGCAGATCTCATCGACCTGGCGCAGGCGGTCGTTGACCACCGAATGCACACCCCAGGTGACGCTGAGTCGGCGCGCGGTCTTGAGGTTCGGCGTCAGGTTGAGGATGGGGGCCCGTGGCCGCTCGCGGGCGGCGCGCAAGGTCGAGGCCCCTGACTCGCTGTAGTTGACCAGCACCGCCACCGGCAGGATGCCGCTGATGCGCCGAATCGCGCAGCTGATGGCATCCGAAACCGTGGCTTCGGCCTTGGGGCGGCCAACGTCGAGCTGGGCCTGGTAGTCCGGGCCGTTTTCCACCTGGCGGATGATCTTGCTCATCATCTGCACCGCCTCCAGTGGGTAGTCGCCGGAGGCGGTCTCGGCCGACAGCATCACCGCGTCGGCGCCTTCGGCCACGGCATTGGCCACGTCGGTGACCTCGGCGCGGGTCGGAGCGGGCGAGAAGCGCATCGATTCGAGCATCTGCGTCGCCACCACCACCGGCTTGCCCAGTTGGCGGCAGGTACTGATGATGCGCTTCTGGATCTGCGGCACGCTTTCAGCCGGCACTTCCACGCCCAGGTCGCCACGGGCGACCATGATCGCATCGGACAGCTCGGCGATGGCCTGCAGTTGCTCGACCGCCGAGGGCTTCTCGATCTTGGCCATCAGGTAGGCACGTTCGCCGATCAACTGGCGCGCCTCGACGATATCCTCGGGGCGCTGGACGAACGACAGCGCCACCCAGTCCACGCCCAGTTCCAGGCCGAAGGCCAAGTCGCGGCGGTCTTTCTCGGTGAGCGGGGAGAGGTCCAGCACCGCCTGGGGTACGTTGACGCCCTTGCGGTCGGACAGCTCGCCGCCGGCCAGCACTTCGGTGTCGATGGCGTCGGCATGCTTGGCGGTGACCCGCAGGCGCAGCTTGCCATCATCGAGCAGCAGGTCCATGCCGGGCTCCAGCGCGGCGATGATTTCCGGGTGCGGCAGGTTGACCCGGCGGCTGTCGCCGGGGGCCTTGTCCAGGTCCAGGCGCAGGGCCTGGCCACGCTGCAACTGCACCTTGCCTTCAGCGAAACGGCCGACACGCAGTTTCGGCCCCTGCAGGTCCATGAGGATGCCCAGTGGGTAGTTCAGTTGCTGCTCGACCTCACGGATCCACTGGTAGCGCAGGGCGTGATCGGCGTGTTCGCCGTGGCTGAAGTTGAGACGGAAGATATTCACTCCGGCTTCGACCAGTTGGCGGATGTCATCGATGCCGTTGATCGCCGGCCCCAGGGTGGCGAGGATTTTCACTTTTTTATCGGGCGTCATGATTGCGAGGTCTCGAGGATCAGGATGGCGCGGAAGTCGTTGACGTTGGTGCGGGTCGGCTCGGTGACGATCAAGGCGTCGAGCGCGGCGAAGTAGCCATAGCCGTTGTTGTTGTCCAGCTCGTCACTGGCCGACAGGCCCAGGGCCTGTGCGCGGCTGAAGCTGTCCGGGGTCATCAGGGCACCGGCGTTTTCTTCGGAGCCGTCGATGCCGTCGGTGTCGCCGGCCAGTGCGTACACGCCAGGCAGGCCCTTGAGGCTTTCGGTGAGGCTGAGCAGGAACTCGGCGTTGCGCCCGCCACGGCCATTGCCGCGCACGGTGACGGTGGTCTCGCCGCCGGACAGGATCACGCAGGGGGCCTTCAGCGGCTGGCCATGCAGGACGATCTGCCGGGTGATGCCGGCATGCACCTTGGCCACTTCGCGCGATTCACCTTCCAGATCTCCCAGGATCAGTGGGCTGAAACCGGCCTGACGGGCTTTTACCGCGGCAGCTTCGAGCGATTGCTGGGGTTTGGCGATCAGTGTGAAGTGGCTGCGCGCCAGGGCCGGGTCATCGGCCTTGACGGTTTCCGATGCCGGGTTGTTCAGCCAGTCGATGACCGCTTTGGGCGCCTCGATGTCGTAGCGCTTGAGGATCGCCAGGGCATCGGCCGAGGTGCTCGGGTCGGCCACGGTGGGGCCGGAGGCGATGACGGTGGCCAGATCGCCCGGCACATCGGAAATGGCATAGGTATAGACGGTGGCGGGCCAGCAGGCCTTGGCCAGGCGCCCTCCCTTGATCGCCGAGAGGTGCTTGCGCACGCAGTTCATCTCGCCGATGGTGGCGCCGGACTTGAGCAGCGCCTTGTTGATCTGCTGCTTGTCGGCCAGCGTGAGGCCGTCGGCGGGTAGTGCCAGCAGGGCCGAGCCGCCGCCGGAGAGCAGGAAGATGACGCGGTCGTCTTCATCGAGGTTGCTGACCAGTTGCAGCACGCGCTTGGCGACCGCAAGGCCGGCGGCGTCGGGGACCGGGTGGGCGGCTTCGACCACCTCGATCTTCTGGCAATTGGCGCCATGGCCATAGCGGGTCACGACCAGGCCCGAGACTTCGCCCTGCCAGCTCTTCTCGACCACTTCGGCCATGGCGGCGGCAGCCTTGCCAGCGCCGATGACGATGACCCGGCCGCTGCGGTCGGCAGGCAGGTGAGGTTCGAGGACCTGACGGGGATGGGCGGCGGCGATGGCTGTGTCGAACAGCTCGCGCAGGAGTTTCTGTGGATCGACCGACATGGCAGGCTCCCAAAGTTCTTGTTGTTCTGCAGAATCGAAAACGCCCCTGGAACTGCCTCCGTGCAGGCCGAACCAGGGGCGGGTGTTGCTCGGTGTCACCCCTGAGCCTGTGGTCGCAGGTTCAGCGGTGTTGGCTGCTTCGCGGGCAAGCCCGCTCCTACAGGGTCAACGCAGTCCTCGGGGACTGTGGATCCCTCGTAGGAGTGGGCTTGCCCGCGAAGCGGCCGGTAAGGCTTACAAATTACTGGTCGTCACGAATCGAGAAGTTGGCCATGTGTTCCAGCCCCTTGATCAGTGCCGAGTGGTCCCAGTTGCTGCCACCCAGTGCTGCGCAGGTGTTGAACACCTGCTGGGCATTGGAAGTGTTGGGCAGGTTGATGCCCAGCTCCTTGGCACCCTGCAGGGCCAGGTTGAGGTCTTTCTGGTGCAGGCTGATACGGAAGCCCGGGTCGAAGGTGCCCTTGATCATGCGCTCGGCATGGACTTCGAGGATCTTCGAGGAGGCGAAACCGCCCATCAGCGCTTCGCGCACCTTGGCCGGGTCGGCGCCGTTCTTGGCGGCGAACAGCAGCGCTTCGCTGACGGCCTGGATGTTCAGGGCGACGATGATCTGGTTGGCCACCTTGGCGGTCTGGCCATCGCCATTGCCACCGACGCGCGTGATGTTCTTGCCCATGGCTTCGAACAGCGGCAGGGCGCGCTCGAAGGCTTTCGGGCAGCCGCCGACCATGATGCTCAGGGTTGCGGCCTTGGCGCCGACTTCACCGCCGGATACCGGGGCGTCCAGGTAGGTGGCGCCAGTTGCCTTGATTTTCTCGGCGAAGGCCTTGGTCGCGGTGGGGGAGATCGAGCTCATGTCGATCACCACCTTGTTCGGGCCGACGCCTTCACCGACGCCATTCTCACCGAACAGCACGCTCTCGACCTGCGGGGTGTCGGGCACCATCACGATGATGAATTCGGCTTCCTGCGCCACCTCTTTAGGGTTGGCCAGGGCCAGGGCACCTGCGGCGACCAGGTCGGCAGGAGCGGCGTCGTGGTGGGTGGAGACGAACAGGCTGTGACCTGCTTTCTGCAGGTTCTGGGCCATGGGCTTGCCCATGATGCCGGTGCCGATGAAACCGATTTTAGCCATGAGAATGTGCCTCGTTGTATTTGTGATATCTCAAGCGAACTGAGCGCCTTGTGGGAGCGGGCTTGCCCGCGAATGCGGCAGGTCAGGCGACGAAGGTGTCCTTGCGGGCGCCATCGCGGGACAAGCCCGCTCCTACAGGGAGCGACTGTGTTCGTTAGATCGCGTTATGGGTTTTCAGCCAGGCGAGCCCGGCCTCGGTGGTGGTCTTGGGCTTGTACTCCGCACCCACCCAGCCCTGGTAACCGATGCGGTCCAGGTGCTCGAACAGGAAGCGGTAGTTGATCTCGCCAGTGCCCGGCTCGTGACGGCCGGGGTTGTCGGCGAGCTGGATGTGGTTGATCTGCTTGAGGTGGGTTTCCAGGGTCCGCGCCAGGTCACCCTCCATGATCTGCATGTGGTAGATGTCGTACTGCAGGAACAGGTTGGCGCTGCCCACCTCGGCCTGGATCTCCAGGGCCTGGGCGGTGGTGTTCAGGTAGAAGCCTGGGATGTCGCGGGTGTTGATCATCTCCATGACCAGGCGGATCCCGGCGGCTTCGAGCTTGTCGGCGGCGTACTTGAGGTTGTCGACGAAGGGCTTGCGCACCTCGGCGCACTGCAGGCCTTGTGGGCGGATACCGGCCAGGGCGTTGACCTGCTTGTTGCCCAGCACCTTGGCGTATTCGATGGCCTTGTCGACGCCGGCGCGGAACTCTTCGATGCGATCAGGGTGGCAGGTGATGCCGCGTTCACCTTTGGCCCAGTCGCCTGCAGGCAGATTGAACAGCACCTGGGTCAGGCCGTGGGCGTCGAGCTGCTGCTTGATCTCGCTGGCGCTGAAGTCGTACGGGAAGAGGTATTCGACACCGCTGAAGCCCGCGTCGGCAGCGGCTTTGAAGCGGGCGAGGAAGTCCTGTTCGGTGAACAGCATGGACAGGTTGGCAGCGAAGCGAGGCATGGTTGTCTCCTTGCAGATGAAAGCCCCCGGCAGCCTGCGCGGGGGCGTCGGCAATCAGTCGAGCAGCGAGATGGCAGTCGGCGCGTCGTTGCCGACCAGCGCGAGGTCTTCGAACTCGTTGACCGCGTTGATCTCGGTACCCATGGAAATGTTGGTGACGCGCTCGAGAATCACCTCGACCACCACCGGCACGCGGAACTCTTCGGCCATTTTCTGCGCCTTGAGCAGGGCAGGGGCGATCTCGCCCGGCTCGAACACGCGCAGCGCCTTGCAGCCCAGGCCCTCGACCACGGCGACGTGATCCACGCCGTAGCTGCCGGCTTCGCTGGAGTTGATGTTCTCGAACGCCAGTTGTACACAGTAATCCATGTCGAAGCCACGCTGGGCCTGGCGGATCAGGCCGAGGTAGGCGTTGTTCACCAGCACATGGACGTAGGGCAGGTTGAACTGCGCACCGACCGCCAACTCCTCGATCATGAACTGGAAGTCGTAGTCACCCGACAGCGCCACCACCTTGCGTTTCGGGTCGGCCTTGACCACGCCGAGGGCCGCGGGGATGGTCCAGCCCAGCGGGCCGGCCTGGCCGCAGTTGATCCAGTGGCGCGGCTTGTACACGTGGAGGAACTGCGCGCCGGCAATCTGCGACAGGCCGATGGTGCTGACGTAGCAGGTGTCCTTGCCGAATACCTGGTTCATTTCTTCGTACACGCGCTGCGGCTTGACCGGCACGTTGTCGAAGTGAGTCTTGCGCTGCAGGCTCGACTTGCGCTGCTGGCAATCTTCCAGCCAGGCCTTGCGGCACTTGAGCTTGCCGGCCGCTTTCCACTCGCGGGCCACTTCCAGGAAGGCGTCCAGCGCAGCGCCGGCGTCGGAGACGATGCCCAGGTCAGGGGTGAACACACGGCCGATCTGGGTCGGTTCGATGTCGACATGCACGAACTTGCGGCCTTCGGTGTAGACATCGACGGAGCCGGTGTGGCGGTTGGCCCAGCGGTTGCCGATGCCGAACACCAGGTCGGACTTGAGCAGGGTAGCGTTGCCATAGCGGTGCGAGGTCTGCAGGCCGACCATGCCGACCATCAGTTCGTGGTCGTCAGGGATGGTGCCCCAGCCCATCAGGGTCGGGATCACTGGCACGCCGGTCAGTTCGGCGAACTCGACCAGCTTGTCGCTGGCGTCGGCATTGATGATGCCGCCACCTGCGACCAGCAGCGGGCGTTCGGCGTCATTGAGCAGGGCCAGGGCTTTCTCGGCCTGGATTCGCGTGGCCGAAGGCTTGTGTACCGGCAGCGGCGCGTAGGCGTCGATGTCGAATTCGATTTCGGCCATCTGCACGTCGAACGGCAGGTCGATCAGCACCGGGCCTGGGCGGCCGGTACGCATCTCGTAGAAGGCTTTCTGGAAGGCGTAGGGCACCTGGCCCGGCTCCAGCACGGTGGTGGCCCACTTGGTCACCGGCTTGACGATGTTGGTGATGTCGACGGCCTGGAAGTCTTCCTTGTGCAGGCGGGCGCGGGGGGCCTGGCCGGTGATGCACAGGATCGGGATGGAGTCGGCCGAGGCGCTGTACAGGCCGGTGACCATGTCGGTGCCGGCTGGGCCGGAGGTGCCGATGCACACACCGATGTTGCCTGGGTTGGCGCGGGTGTAGCCCTCGGCCATGTGCGAGGCACCTTCGACGTGGCGAGCGAGGACGTGATCGATGCCGCCGACTTTCTTCAGGGCCGAGTACAGCGGGTTGATGGCAGCCCCGGGAATGCCGAATGCCGTCTCTACGCCTTCACGGCGCATGACCAGAACGGCTGCATCGATTGCTCTCATTTTGCTCATGATTTGTGCCTCATCGATTTTGTAATTGTATACAACTTGCTTTGCGCCAAAGTGTATTCACGCTCTGAGCTTCAGGTCAATGCATTTTCATCGGGTCGATTGGCTTTCGCTGGAAACCCCACAGAAAAGGCGTTCTATCTGATGGAGTACGATCGTTCAAAAATATTGTATACAAAAAATCTTTCTGTTGTGTTCTATTTGCTTATCGGTTTTCAACTGCCCCTCAGGGCTTCTCACAACAAGAAGAGGACCTTTCCATGAACGCAATGACGCTCAACGTCGCCAACACCTTGGTCGCCGCCGCCCTTGCCGCCGGGCGCAAGATCGACGCCGCACCGCTGACGGTGGCGGTGCTGGATGCCGGCGGCCATCTGCTGGCCTTGCAACGCGAGGACGGTGCCAGTCTGTTACGTCCGCAGGTGGCGATGGGCAAGGCCTGGGGGGCTGTGGCCCTGGGCAAGGGGTCACGCCTGCTGGCGCTGGATGCACAGCAGCGACCGGCGTTTTTCGCGGCGTTGAACGGCTTGGGCGAGCGGTCGGTGGTCCCCGCGCCAGGTGGGGTGCTGATCCGTGATCAGGCGGGGAAAGTGCTGGGTGCGGTGGGGATCAGCGGGGACACGTCGGACATCGACGAGCAGTGCGCAATCACTGCCATCGAGGCGCTCGGGCTTACGGCTGATGCTGGGGTAGCTGTCTGATACCGCGTTGGCCTGCGCTCCCGCCAGGGCCCGTCGGCCAAGGATGGGAGCGGTGTACGCCGACCGTCAGGCCGCCTCGGGCTCACACCCCTTGAGCACCAGGCGGATGATGGTTTCGGCGGCGGCGTCGTAATCGCTGTCGGCGAGCTTGGCCTTGCCGGTCACCACGGCAATCTGCCAATCGAAGTCGGCGTAGGTTTGCGTCGCCGCCCAGATGCTGAACATCAGGTGATGTGGATCGACCGGGGCGATCTGGCCGCGTTCGATCCAGCGCTGGATGCACTCGATGTTGTGTCGCGCCTGTTCGTTGAGCTGCTCGACCTGCCCAGGCGAGAGGTGCGGGGCGCCGTGCATGATCTCGCTGGCGAACACCTTGGAGGCATGCGGCAGGTCGCGGGAGATGCGGATCTTCGAGCGGATGTAGCCGCTGAGCACTTCTTTGGGATCGCCATCGGCGTTGAACGGCGTGGACGCCTGCATGATCGGCGCGATGATGCTCTCGAGCACCTCGCGGTAGAGGTTCTCTTTCGACTTGAAGTAGTAGTAGACGTTCGGCTTGGGCAGCCCGGCCTTGGCAGCGATATCGCTGGTCTTGGTGGCGGCGAAGCCTTTGTCGGCGAATTCCTCGCTGGCCGCGCGCAGGATCAGTTCCTTGTTGCGCTCGCGAATCGTGCTCATGGTCTATGAATCTTCCTGTGACTGGCCGCCTCTAGGCTCTGTACGAAAAGCCTTGATACTCGGTGATGCTGCGTTGAAAACAGCCTCGGAATGCTCATTTACAATCCGTAAACTCCGCTTCCTCGGCTGTTTTCGCCTTGCCTGACCTTCGTCTCAAGGCTTTTCATACAGACCCTGAGAGCGTCGGGCATGGTAGCACCGGCCCAGAGAGCGGCTCAAGGCGACGGCATTGGGCTAGAATCGGACCTTTGCAATCATTGGAAACACAACGACATGGCAGGAAGCAGCTTACTGGTGTTGATCGACGACATCGCCACGGTGCTGGACGATGTTTCGCTGATGACCAAGGTCGCGGCGAAGAAGACCGCAGGCGTGCTGGGCGATGACCTGGCGCTCAACGCCCAGCAGGTGACCGGGGTACGGGCCGAGCGGGAGATCCCGGTGGTCTGGGCGGTGGCCAAGGGCTCGCTGCTGAACAAGGCGATCCTGGTGCCGGCTGCCCTGTTAATCAGTGCATTCATCCCCTGGGCGGTCACGCCGTTGCTGATGCTTGGGGGCGCCTACCTGTGCTTCGAGGGCTTCGAGAAGCTGGCGCACAAGTTCCTGCACAGCAAGGAGGAGGATCAGGCGCAGCACACGGCGCGCAAGGAGGCCGTGGCCGATGCGAATGTCGACTTGGTCGCCTTCGAGAAGAACAAGATCAAGGGCGCAGTGCGCACGGACTTCATCCTCTCCGCCGAAATCATCGCCATCACCCTCGGTACGGTGGCCGATGCGCCGCTGAGCCAGCAGATCGTCGTGCTGTCAGGCATTGCCGTGGTCATGACATTGGGTGTGTACGGGCTGGTGGCCGGAATCGTCAAGCTCGATGACCTGGGGCTGTGGCTGACCCGCAAGGGCTCGAGCCTGGCACAAGCGGTCGGTAATGGCATCCTGCGTGCGGCCCCCTACATGATGAAGAGTCTGTCGGTGATCGGCACCGCGGCCATGTTCCTGGTCGGTGGCGGCATTCTCGTGCACGGCATCGCGCCGCTGCATCATGCCATCGAGGCCTTTGCCGACGGACGTGGCGGAGCGCTGACCGGGGCGTTGATCAACGGCGTGCTGGGAGTGGTAGCCGGGGCGGTGGTGCTGGCGGTGGTAAGTGTGGCTGGCAAGTTGTGGCGGATGCTGCGGCCAGCAGCGTGATCATCGGTGGGTCTGCTTCGCGGTTTTACCCGCGAAGCAGACCCACCGCTCAGATCAGAAGTGCACCTTGACCAGGAAACTCATGGTGTTCTGGTCAGTGGTGAAGGCATCGCTGTCCTTGATCCCGTACTTGTCGCTCCAGTAGTCGTACTCGATACCGACGTACAACTGCTTCTCACCCAGGTGCAATGCCTTGCCCAGGTCATATTTGACCTGCGGGTTGAAGTGCAGGTTGGCGTGATAGCTGCCACGGCTGTTCTCGTCGTTGTCCACCACCCAGTCCATGAAGCCGTCGATCAGCACATCCGATGAGCCCACGGGAATGGTGTAGGACCACACTGGAGTGATCTGCCAGACATGATCACCCGGGCGGCTGCCATCGGTGGTGCGGTGGTAGAAGTTCAGCTGGAAATAGTCGAAGCCAGGAATCGCCAGGTCGAAGCCAGGGCCGATCAGGTAGGACTCGGTATCACCCTCGCCGAACTCGTAGGTCATGGCCAGCAGCACATCCTTGACCGGGCCGAACTCCAGCTTCTGGTCGAAGATCTTGCCGAACGACAGGCGCGGGCTGATCTCGCCGTAGTAGGTGTTCGGGCCGTTGTTCGCGTCTTTCTTGCCCTGGTAGAAGATCTTGTCGACGAAGATGAAGTTGTCGCCGTACTTCCAGGCATCGGCGTGCTCGAAGGTGACGGTCTGCTGGGTCTCGGGGTTGACCTTGAAGTTCTTGCCCCAGAGGTAGGTCAGGCTGTTGGTCTGCCACTGCAGCAGGTCGTCGGCGAAGCTGGTGCCGCAGGCGAGCAGGCCGCCGGCGAGGATCAGGCTGTTGATGATGCGCATTGCGTGTGTCGCTCCCTTGATTGGATGTTGCTGTCAGCGCTCGTGTCGGCGCCTTTCTTGTCTTTCGGGTCAGTTTTTTCGGGTTGGCCACAGCTCTCTGGCAAGTGCTGCGCCAACTTTCCGGGTTGGTCACAACCATCCTGCTCGACGTCGTTCTGAACGGATGAAAAGGGTGTTTCTGGCTGGCAAAACATCGACCAACCGCCCGAATTCATTGACTGAGCGGTCAGTAAACGCGGGCAGGATCCGGCCTGCCCTGAGCGAGGGGGCGCGCAGATTACTGGCTTGCGCGCCGGTCCTCAAGTGCTCCGTCCTGGAGCGCGGTGATACAAAGTTGGGCGTTCGGTCAGGTTATTAGAAGTGCACCTTGACCAGCGCACTGGCCACGCTCTGGTTGCTCTGCAGATTGCCGCGGCTGTCGATGCCGTACTTGTCCTTCCAGTAGCTGTACTCGAACCCGACATACAACTGCTTGGCGCCCAGGTTGAGGGCCTTGCCCAGGTCGTACTTGACCTGTGGGTTGAAGTGCAGGTTGGCGTGGTAGGTGCCGCGGCGGGTCTGGTCGTTGTCGGTCACCCAGTCCATGTAGCCGTCGATCAGAATGTCGGAGCGGCCCAGGGGAATGGTGTACGACCAGCCGGGAGTGAACTGCCAGACGTTGTCGCCGGGGCGACTGCCCTCGGTGTTGCGCAGGTAGATGTTGAGGTAGAAATAGTTGAAGCCAGGGATGTCCAGGTCGAACCCGGGGCCTATCAGGTAGGCCGCGTTCAACCCTTCGCCACGCTCGTAGGTCATGGCCAGCAGCACGTCCTTGACCGGGCCGAAGGCCAGCTTGCGGTCGAGGATCTTGCCGAACGACAGGCGCGGGCTGAACTCGCCGTAGTAGGTGTTCACGCCTTTGCTGGCGTCGGTCTTGCCGTTGTAGAAGATCTTGTCGATGAACAGGAAGGTATCACCGTACTTCCACTTGTTGGCGTGCTCGAAGGTGATGGTCTGCTGGATGTCCGGGTTGACCTTGAAATCCTTGCCGTAGAGGTAGGTCAGGCTTTCGCCGTGCCATTGCAGCCAGTCGCCCGCGAACGCGGGGAGGGTGGCCAGCAGGCTGCTGCCCAGCAGCAGGGACGAGGTGGTGCGCTTCATGTGCGAATTCCCGTGTTCTTGTTGTTGTTCGAGGTTTCTTCGGCGCGCAGGCGCCCCGGACGGCCCGCTCCCGTGGGCCGCCGGTACTGCGTTTCACTGCTTGGACGAGACGGGCGGCCAGGGCGCCGCCCGCTGACTCAGTGCGGGTGACAGGCCTCGTTGTGGGCCGCGCGTTCGGCGCCCCCGAGGATGTTGAACAGCACGTTCAGTATCAGGGCGCTGAGCGTGGCCATGGCGATGCCGCTGTGGGTGATGGGCTCCATCCACTGGGGCATCTGCGCGAAGAACTCCGGACGCACCACCGGGATCAGCCCGAAGCCGACGCTGACTGCGACCAGCAACTGGTTGCGCCGATCACTGATGTCGGCCTCCTGGAGGATCTTGATGCCGGTGGCGGTGACCATGCCGAACATGGCAATGGATGCGCCGCCCAGTACCGCAGGCGGGATCGAGGCGATCAGGAAGGCCGCCTTGGGCAGCAGGCTGAGCAGGATCAGCAGCGCGCCCGCAACTACCGTGACATAGCGGCAGCGCACCCCGGTCATCTGCACCAGGCCGATGTTCTGGGCGAAGGAGGAATGGGTGAAGGTGTTGAAGAAACCGGCCACGAACGAGGCGCCGGCATCGCACAGCAGGCCGCGACGCAGCATGCCGGGTGTCACCTCGCGGTCGGTCACCTTGCCCAGGGCCAGGAACATGCCGGTGGACTCGACGAAGATGATCACCACCACCAGGCACATCGACAGGATCGGCGCGAGGCTGAAGGTCGGCATGCCGAAGTGCAGTGGCGTGACCACCTGCAGCCAAGGCGCTTCGTTCAGGCCCGACAGGTCGACCATGCCGATGGAACCGGCCAGCACATAACCCAGGCCCATGCCCACCAGCACCGACACGTTGACCCAGAAGCCACGCATGAAGCGATTGATCAGCAGGATCACGGCCAGCACCAGGCCTGCGACCATCAGGTAGATCGGCGAGCCGAAGGTTTCCGCCTGTTGCCCGCCGCCGGCCCAGTTGACCGCGACCGGGAACAGCGACAGGCCGATGGAGGTGATCACGGTACCTGTGACCAGCGGCGGGAAGAAGCGCACCACCTTGGACATGAACGGCGCGATCAGCATGCCGAAGAACCCGGCAGCGATGGTCGCGCCGAAGATCCCCTGCAAACCCACACCGGGCATGCCGGCCATGGCCACCATGCTGCCGACGGCGGCGAAGCTTGCGCCCATCATCACCGGCATGCGGATGCCCACCGGGCCGATGCCGAACGACTGGATGATGGTAGCGACACCGGCCACGAGCAGGTCGGCGTTGATCAGGAAGGCGACTTCTTCACGCGACAGCCCGGCGGCCTGGCCGATGATCAGCGGCACGGCAATGGCGCCGCCGTACATCAGCAGGACATGTTGCAGGCCCACCAGGATCAGCTGGAACAGGGGCAGGGGCTGTCGTGGCGGCGCAACGGGGATGTACGCCTTGGATGACTCGGACATGCAGCACCTCGAGTTTTGTTTTTATTCTCGGATCCAAGCGGGCGGCTCCAGGCGGCAGGCGCTTCGGTTGAAGGACCTGGGGTTTCCGGATGGAGCCGTACGCTCGATGCTTGCTTGTTACGGTGTTTCATTGGAAGCGAGGCCGGCAACACCGGCCTCCACGCGGGCAAGCCCGCTCCCACAAACAGGATGTGGGGTGTCAGTTCACCGGGGCACCCTTGGCGATCCAGTCGCCGACCAGCTTGCGTTCCTCGACGGTCATCTGGGTGATGTTGCCCAGCGGCATGATCTGGCTGGCGACGGCCTGCGCCTGGATGCGCGCGGCCTGGGCCTGGATCTGCTGCGGGGTGTCGAACATCACGCCGCCCGGGGCGGTGCTGAACAGTGGGCTGGTCGGTTTCGACGAATGGCACACGGTGCAGCGTTCCTGGATGACGTTGTGGATCTTCTCGAAGTTGCCGGGCGCAGCCTGGGCGGTGGCCTGGGCCGGCGCTTCGGCAGGTGCCTGGGCAGCCTTGGTCGCTTCCTCGGCGCGCAGCTCGGCAGCGGTCTTGCCGCCGACTGCAGTGGCGGGCAATGGCTGGTACTCGATCTTCGCAGCAGCCTGCTCGGGCGAGGTCGGCAGCGGCTTGGGACCGGTCACATAGGCCAGGCAGATCATCGCCAGGGCACCTACAGGGAGGGTCCAGGCGTATTTGTTGCTGTCGTGGCGGGTGTTGAAATAGTGACGGATCAGTACCGCAGCCACTGCGATCCCGGCCAGGATCAGCCAGTTGTACTGGCTGCCGTAGGTGCTCGGGAAGTGGTTGCTGATCATGATGAACAGCACCGGCAGGGTGAAGTAGTTGTTGTGTCGCGAGCGCAGCAGGCCCTTGGCCGGCAGTACCGGATCAGGGGTCTGGTTGTTCTCGATCGCCGCCACCAGCTGGCGCTGGGCCGGCATGATGATGCGGAACACGTTGCCCACCATGATGGTGCCGATGATCGCGCCGGTGTGCAGGTACGCGCCACGACCGCTGAACACCAGGCTGAAGCCCCAGCACGCCGCGATGATCAGCACGAACAGCACGGCGCCGAGCAGGGCGGGGCGCTTGCCCAGTGGTGAATCGCAGAGGAAGTCGTAGACGAACCAGCCGACGACCAGCGAGCCGATGCCGATGGCCACGCCTTCGGCGCCGCTCAGGGTGCTGCCAGGTGCCAGCAGGTACAGGGTTGGGTTCCAGTAGAACACCACGCACAGCAAGGCGATCCCGGACATCCAGGTGAAGTAGGCTTCCCATTTGAACCAGTGCAGGTTCTCGGGCATTTTCGGTGGTGCGAGCTTGTATTTCTCCAGGTGGTAGATACCACCGCCATGGATGGCCCAGAGGTCACCTGACAACCCATCGCGCGGGTTGCTTCGATTCAGGTGGTTCTCCAGCCAGACGAAGTAGAACGATGCACCGATCCAGGCTACGCCGGTGATCATGTGAACCCAGCGAATGCTCAGGTTCAGCCATTCGTGAAGGTGTGCTTCCACAGTATGTACCTCTGCCGATCACCGACAGGCCGAGACCCGGGATGACCGACCTTTTCTTATTGGTGGGGATTGAGGATCAACATCTGTTCCTCGGTGAAGTAATGCTCGTCGCAGTTGTTGCCGGAACCACTGCGATCAACCACCAGGAAGTCATCCCGCTTTTCGATCGTCAGCACCGGGTGGTGCCAGACGCCGCGATGGTAATTAACGCCCTGCCTGCCGTTGCTGCGGAAGGCTCGGACCAAACCTGATACAGGTGCATCGCCAACTGGCGCGACCACGATCAGAAAGGGGTTGCCGAGCAGCGGAATGAAAGCCTGGCTGCCCAGCGGATGGCGCTCCAGCATGCGTACGGTCAGCGGCATCTCCAGCGCGTCGGCGCGGAAGATGCTGATGATCGCCTTGTCTTCCGGCTCGGCGGTCTCGACCGTGGCGAGCTTGTGGAAGCGCATGGTCGAGCCGTTGTTGATCATGAAGTGGTCGCTGCCATCGGTTTCGATCACGTCACCGAACTGGGCGAAGGCTTCTTTGGTCAGGGGCTCGATCATCAGGGTACGCATGCGGTTATCTCTTCTGTATTCGTTATCGGTATGTAAGGCGGACCTCGTTCGGGCAGGCCCTGGGTGCGGTCGCGTCACGCACTCGGGCCAGTCCGGGTTTGGTCCTCAAAGCTGCAGCAGGCGGAACAGGGCGATCAGGTTGATCTGCGCCAGTGCTTCCTTGAATTCGGCATCGGTGTCGTTGTGGATGCGCTTTTCGAAGGAGGCGAGGATCTGGTGCCGGTTGCTGCCCTTGACCGCCATGATGAACGGAAACTGGAATTTTGCCTTGTAGGCGTCGTTGAGTTCGGTGAAACGTGCGAACTCTTCGGCAGTGCACTGGTGAATGCCGGCGCCGGCCTGTTCGTTGGTGCTCGATTCGGTCAGTTCGCCCTGCACCGCTGCCTTGCCGGCCAGGTCCGGGTGAGCGTTGATCAGCGCCAGTTGCTCGGCGTGGCTGGCGCTGAGCAGGATGTCGCTCATGCGCTGGTGCAGCACCTCGATCTCGTCCAGCTCGCTCAGGTTGCCCAGCGCGTAGGCTTTTTCGGCGACCCACGGCGAGTGCTCGTAGATGTCGGCGAAGGCCGCGACGAAGGCGTCACGGCCGAGGGTCGAGGGCTTGAGGGTGTTGAAAGCGGTCATCAGGCGTTCTCTTTCTTGTACGGATGGGTGGCGTGCCAATGGCGGGCGATGTCCACGCGACGGGCGAACCAGACCTGCTCGTGGCTCTTGGCGTACTCGACGAAGCGCTTGAGCGCGGCCAGGCGCGCGGGGCGGCCGACCAGGCGGCAGTGCAGGCCGATGGAGAGCATCTTCGGCGCGTGCTCGCCTTCTTCGTAGAGCACGTCGAAGGCGTCCTTGAGGTACTGGAAGAACTGCTCGCCGCAGTTGAAGCCCTGCACCTGGGTGAAGCGCATGTCGTTGGTGTCCAGGGTGTAGGGGATCACCAGGTGCGGCTTGTCGGTGGGGTTGTTCGGCTCCCAGTAGGGCAGGTCGTCGTCGTAGGTGTCGCTGTCGTAGAGGAAGCCGCCTTCCTCCATCACCAGGCGCCGGGTGTTCGGGCCAGTTCGCCCGGTGTACCAGCCCAGCGGGCGCTCGCCGGTCAGTTCGGTGAGGATGCGGATGGCCTCGAGCATGTGCTCGCGCTCCTGCGCCTCGTCCATGTACTGGTAGTCGATCCAGCGGTAGCCGTGGCTGCAGATCTCATGGCCGGCCTCGACCATGGCGCGGATCACGTCCGGGTGGCGCTGGGCGGCCATGGCCACGGCGAACACGGTCAGCGGTACGCCGGTGTCCTTGAACAGCTTGAGCAGGCGCCACACCCCGGCGCGGCTGCCATATTCGTAGAGCGACTCCATGCTCATGTTGCGCACGCCCTGCAGCGGCTGGGCAGCCACCATTTCAGAGAGGAAGGCTTCGGACTCCTTGTCACCGTGCAGGATGTTGCGCTCGCCACCTTCTTCGTAGTTGAGCACGAAAGACAGGGCAATGCGGGCGTTGCCCGGCCATTGCGGGTGAGGTGGGTTGTTGCCGTAACCGATCAGGTCGCGAGGGTAGTCAGCGCTCACTGCAGTCTTCCTTATGTTCGTAGGTGCGGGTGGTGGGTGGACCGCGGCGGGTTGTCGCACGCACCGGATGGGGTGATTGTATACAACTTATTTGACCATTTGTAAGCCCGTTTTTCCGCATTTCTTCCCACCTGTCGCCTCAAACTCAGGCTGGAAAAGCACTGCAAGAAACCTGCCTGATCGGTCAGATAATACCTCGGCCTGCTGCACAGGCCCTGTATTTGCGACGGATGCTCATGCTCGGAAGGCCTGGTGTGAGCGGTGCGCAGCGGGGTTCAAAAAATTGTGTACAATCTTAATCGAAAGTGTCTTAATGAGCCCATTCCGGCATTTCGTCAGCCTCGTGTTGGTGCATGCCGTGTATTTTCTGCCCATGCAAACGACAAGAGGCGACAAGCAAATGGGACGTTTGACCACACACGTACTGGATGCCGCTCACGGCTGCCCGGGCAGCTCGATCAAGGTCGAGCTGTACCGTGTCGAAGGCCAGCAACTGGAGCTGGTGAACAGCGCACTGACCAACAGCGATGGCCGCGTCGATGCACCTTTGTTGCAGGGCGATGACTACCGTACCGGTGTCTACCAGTTGCAGTTTGCCGCCGGGGACTACTACCGGGCCAAGGGTGTTGCACTGCCTGACCAGGCGTTTCTCGATGTCGTGGTGCTGCGCTTCGGCATCGATGAAGGGCAGGAGCACTATCACGTGCCGCTGCTGATCTCGCCGTACAGTTATTCGACCTATCGTGGGAGCTAATTGGGCGCTAGAAGAATCTTCGTAGGTCTTTGCCCGCTATCACACTGGCGGGCTTTTTTCATTCTGTAGCAATAGTCCGAAACCCCGCCCGATCCCCCAGTCCCGCATCCCTCCGCTATTCCAGGCACGGAAACGTATCAGCGTTCGTCGCAAAGCACTGAGTGGCGCGTTGATGGCGTGGTTCTGCTCTTGTATCCTGCGCACCCTTTCGCAGTGATGCGATCAGTTCTCAAGTGACGGATTACTTGCATGTCCCTCTTCCTCCGTGCGCTGGCGACCGGCTTTGCGCTCCTGCCGCTGCTTGCCAGTGCCGCCCCCTTCCAGTCTCCCGGCGACCGCGACCTGATTCGTGATCGTCAGGAAAACCTTCTGCAAGAGCAGCGCAAGCGCCTTGAGGAACTGCAGCAATTGCCTGGCAAGCAGGCCCCACAAGCCCCTGTGGCGCCCTCGGAGCAAGGACGCTGCTTCCATATCCGCAGCGTCGAGCTGCAAGGTGCGACCCTGCTCAGCGAGCGGCAACGCCAGGCACTGGTCGAGGGCTATGAAGGCAAGTGCCTGCAGGTGGGCGAGCTCAACGGCCTGCTCAAGCGCATCACCGATCACTACATCGACCGTGGCTACCTGACCACCCGTGCCTACCTGCCGCAGCAGGACCTGGGCTCGAGCATCCTGCAGATCATCATCGTCGAAGGGCGCCTGGAAGGCCTGGACAGCTCAGCGCTTGCCAGCCCACGGGAAATGGCCATGACCTTCCCCGGCCAGGTCTCCGAAGTGCTCAACCTGCGCGACATGGAGCAGATGGTCGACCAGCTTGGTCGCTTGCCGTCGCGTCAGGTCGAAGTCGAGCTGGTGCCAGGCCAGGAAGTGGGCGGTAGCCGCGTGCAGCTCAAGGGCCAGCGTGACAAACCCTGGCGAGTCTCGGTCAGCCGCCACAACAATGGTGATGCCAGCAGCGGCGAGCAGCAGATGAACCTGGGCCTGGAGTGGGACAGCCCGTTGGGCCTGGCCGATCAACTGAGCCTCAGGGGCGGGCGTGATGTGGTCAGCGACCACTGGCGCCATTCCGACAGCCATGGCCTGAACTACAGCCTGCCGTGGGGCTGGTGGACCTTCAACTACAGCTACAACCACAACTACTACCGCACCCGCGACACCTCCAGCGGCTTTCCCTTCAAGCTCGACGGCGACAACAGCGTGCACCAGTTCCAGGCCGAACGGGTGATCCATCGCGACAGCCTGAGCAAGACAGCGGTGAACATCGGTGTGAGCCACTTGCGCGCGCGCAACTACCTTGACGACACCCTGATCGATGTCTCCAGCACCCGCATCACCGAGCGTCAGCTTGGCGTCAACCACGGCCGACGCATCGGCAATGCCTTCGTCAACCTCGATGCCGGCTGGCAGCAGGGCATCGGCGCGCTCGACGCCCAGGGCGCAGGCGACCCCCACGGCAACGAACCGGTGTCGCGCTACAACAAGTACACCCTGACCCTGAGCTACCTGCAGCCGTTCCAGCTGTGGGGCGAACAGTTCAGCTTCGACAGCCTGGCCACCGGCCAGCGCAGCGAGGACGCGCTCTACAGTGCCCAGCGCATCAGTGTCGGCGGGCTGACCTCGGTGCGTGGCTTCAAGGATCAGACCCTCACCGGCGACAGTGGCGGCTACTGGCGCAACCAGTTGCGCTGGCGTCGGCCTGTCACCTGGGCAGCGCTGCAGCCCTGGTTGCGCGAATACGGCATGGCGTTCGCCTACGACGCCGGTGTGATCAAGGGCCAGCATGGCAACGGCAAGGACCATGGGCGCCTGAGCGGCAATGCCCTGGAGTTCAATGTGCGCGGCCAGTACTTCGCTGCCAGCGCAACCTTTGCCCGTTCGCTGGAGCGCCCCGATGCGGTAACCCGCCGCGAGCACCCGATCTATTTCCGCGTCGACGCCTTCTTCTGAGCGCCGGCCCTACCCATTACCCGTGACATCGCTGCCCCTTGCGGGGCAGGCCGGCAACTGGCCTGAGCTGCGACTGGAGTTTGTTCGACATGGATATCCGCACCCCACTGAACCAGTGCATCGCCCTGATCGTTGCTGGCGTGATGTTTCTCAACCCCATCGTCAGCACGGCTGCACAGCTGACCGTCGATGCGGCGGCCAATGCCAACACCAGCATCAACCAGGCCGGCAACGGGGTGCCGATCGTCAATATCGCCACCCCCAACGGCAGCGGCCTGTCGAGCAACACCTTCCGTGACTATAACGTCGGCAGCAACGGGCTGATCCTCAACAACGCCACCGGCAAGACCCAGTCGACTCAATTGGGCGGCATCATCGTCGGCAACCCCAATCTCAGGGGGCAGGCGGCCCAGGTCATCCTCAACCAGGTCACCGGCGGCAACCGCAGTACCCTGCAGGGCTACACCGAGGTGGCGGGCCAGGCGGCACGGGTCATCGTTGCCAACCCCCACGGCATCACCTGCAACGGCTGCGGCTTCATCAACACGCCACGGGCGACCCTCACCACCGGCAAGCCGATCATGGACGGCGAGCGCCTGGACCGCTTCCAGGTCGATGGCGGCGACATCGCCATCGAGGGCGATGCCCTCAACGCCACCAACCTCGACCAGTTCGACCTGATCACCCGCAGTGCCAAGCTCAATACCGAGCTGCACGCCAAGCAGTTGAACATCGTCACCGGGCGCAACGACGTCCAGGCCGATACCCTGCAGGCCACCCCGCGTGCCGATGACGGCAGCGAAAAGCCCCTGTTGGCCATCGACAGCTCGGCGCTGGGCGGCATGTATGCCAACACCATCCGCCTGGTCGGCACCGAGCAGGGCGTGGGCGTCAAGCTGGCTGGCAACATGGCCGCTACCACCGGCGATATCCAGGTAGACGCCAACGGCAAGGTGACGCTTGCGCAGACCTCCAGCGCCGGCGACCTGAAGATTGCCGCGCAAAGCGCCGAGCTGAGCGGCAAGACCTACACCGCCGGCAGCGCCACCGTGCGTGTGCGCGACGATGTGACCGTCGGCCAGAGCCTCGCCGCCAAGGGCAGCATCAGCGTGCAGGGCGCGCGGATCGACAACCAAGGGATCATCGAAGCCGGCGTGGAGCCAGACAACAGCCGCAACGCCCAGGGCGACGTGAGCCTCAAGGGCCAGACCTTGCACAACCGCGGTAGCATAGTCGCCAACCGCAACCTCGAGATCGACAGCAGCGCCACGCTCGACAACCAGGGTGGCAGCCTCAAGGGCCGCAACACCACGCTGACCGCAGGCCTGTTGGACAATCGCAAAGGCCAGGTGCTGGCCGACGACACCCTGAAAGCCACGGGCGGTGCGATCGACAACCGTGAGCAAGGCCTGCTGCAAGGCAAGGGCCAGGCCGTGGTGGATATCACCGGCAACCTCGACAACCGTGGCGGCCGTGTGGTCGGCCAGGGGGATCTGCAGGTCACCGCCGCCCAGGTGGACAACCGCGGCAACGGTCTGATCGGCAGCGACAAGCAGGCAAAGCTGACCACTCGCGCGCTGCTGGACAACCAGAACGGCGGCAAGCTCAAGGCCGATCGCCTCGACATCACCACCGCCGGGCTGCTCAACAGCGGCGGGCAGATGCTGGGCGGCGACGTGCTGATCGTCGCCAGCGCCGACATCGACAACCGCCTCGGCCTGATCTCGGCCAAGCGTCTGCTCGATCTCAAAGCCGTGGGCCTGGACAACAGCGGCAAGGGCAACCTGCTCAGCGACGGCACCCTGGCCGTCAAAGTGGCCACCCTGAACAACCGCGACAACGGCATGCTGTCGAGCGTCGGCGATCTCTCACTGCATGGCGAACGCCTCGACAACCGTGGCGGCCTGGTGCTTGCCGACCGCTCGCTGACCGTCACCGGCGGGGACTTCGACAACCGCGACAAGGGCGTAGCCACCACCAAGGGCAAGGCCCACATCGAAGTTGCCAGCCTGGCCAACAGCGATGCAGGCCACCTGCAGAGCGATGGCCGCCTCGAGCTGATCGCCGACAAGGTCGACAATCAACGCCTGGGTAACATCACGGCCAAGGGTGACCTCGAAGCTCACCTGGGCACCTTGAACCAGCAGGGCGGCAGGCTGACCAGCCTGGGCAGCCTGCTGCTCACCGCCAACACGATCGACAACCAGAACGACGGCGGGATTGGCGCGACCAACCTGGTCGATATCCGCGCGGCGCGCGTGCTCAACCAGCAGGGTGAGATCTCCAGCGCAGGCAAGGTCGTGCTCGGCGCCAGCGCACTGCTGGACAACCAGGCTGGCAAGGTCATTGGCGACCGTGGCCTGACCCTGACCGTCCAGCGCCTGCTGAACCAGAACAAGGGCCTGCTCAGCGGCTACGACAGCCTGAGTCTGAAAGGCACCGAACTGCTCAACAACGGCGGTCGGTTGAGCAGCCACACGCATATCGAGCTGGCCCTGGACGGCCAGTTGGACAACAGCGACGCCGGCCTCATCGTCAGTGACGGCACCCTCACGCTGAACGCCGGCACGTTGCGTAACCGCCAGGG
Organism: Pseudomonas sp. NBRC 111143; assembly: GCF_001320965.1. Lineage (NCBI taxonomy): Bacteria > Pseudomonadati > Pseudomonadota > Gammaproteobacteria > Pseudomonadales > Pseudomonadaceae > Pseudomonas > Pseudomonas sp. NBRC 111143. The sequence goes on from NZ_BCBT01000028.1 coordinate 69,685, forward strand.
CGGCAAGGTCTCGGCCATCGCTGCCATGGGCCTGACCAGCCAAGGGCTGCTGGATAACCAGGGCGGCATTCTGGTGACCGATGCCGGGCTGGTGCTTGACGCCGCCCGCCTGGACAATAGCCAGGGCGGCGCCATCAGTGCAGCTGGCCAAGCCCAGTTGCGCAGCGGCGCCATCGACAATAGCGCCAAGGGCAACATCGGTGCCGGCAGCCTGTTGCTGGTCGCCACCCAGCTCGACAACAGCGCCCGTGGCCGTATCAGTGCCTCCGGCCAGATCGATGCGACGCTGACCGGCCTCGACCAGCATGACCACGGGCAACTGGTCAGCGGGACCGGCATCGACCTCGACCTGCAGCACGGCCAACTGGTGAACCGCGACGGGGGCTTGCTGCGCTCGCCAGGCAGCCTGCTGTTGCGCCAGATCGGCGCGGTGGACAATCGCAACGGCGCAGAGATTTCCAGCGACCACGGCTTCAGCCTGATCGCCGACAGCCTCGACAACCGTGGCGGACGCCTGATCAGCGCCCAGGACCTGACCCTGCGCATTGCCGGTGTTCTGGACAACAGCCTCAAGGGCGTGTTGTCGGCTAGCCACGATCTCGACGTCGAGGCCGCCAGCCTCGATAACTTCACCGGCGGCACCCTGGCCAGCGGCCAGGCCCTCAAGGCCGTGATCGACGGTCAACTCGACAACCACGACCAGGGCATCCTTTCTGCCGCCGCAGCGCTGACCGTCACCAGTGCAGGCGTGCTCAACAGCGAGCGTGGCCTGCTGTCGGGCAACACCGGCCTGACCGTCACGACCGGACAATTGGATAACCACCAGGGCGGCCAGCTCATCAGCCAGGCGGCGATGACCGTCACCAGCGACGGCCTCGACAACCGTGGCGGCGCCTTGAGCAGCAAGCAGGCCATGACCCTGACCACGGGCGACGTGCGCAACGGCGCCGATGCCCTTCAGCGCGGCGGTCGCATCCACAGCGATGCCGAGTTGACGCTGGTGGCCGGGCAGGTCGATTCCAGCGACGGTGGCGAGATCTCCGCCAAGGGCGATCTGCTGCTGCGGGTGAGTGCGTTGATCCAGCGCCAGGGGCGTCTGATCGGTGAACAGAAACTCGACCTCGACCTCAACGGCGGCGACCTGACCAACCAGGGCGGCCTGATCAGTGCCAATGGCCCGCTGATCATCCAGCGCTTGGGCAAACTCGACAACAGCGCTGGCGAAGTCACCAGCCAGCAATCCTTCAGCCTGCTCGCCAAACGCATCGACAACCAGCAGGGCCGCATCCTCAGCGACGGCCGGCTGACCGTAGAGGCGGCACAGCTGGACAACAGCACCAAGGGCCTGATGTCCGGCGTTCAAGGCTTGCAGGTCACCGGCAGCGACCTGAACAACAGCGGCGAAGGCACGTTGTCGAGCAAGGACGGCGATCTTACCGTGACCCTGACCGGCGCCCTCGACAACCGTGACCAGGGCGCTCTGGTCAGCAAGGGCCGCCAGCAGGTCACGGCGGCCAGCCTGGACAACCGCAAGGGCATCGTCTCCTCGGAGCAGGCGATCACCCTCAGTGTCGGCGATCGTTTGGACAACAGTGGCGGGCTCATTTCCGCCACAGGTGACCTGACGCTCGACCAGGACAGCACCGTCATCGACAACCAGGGCGGGCAGATCAACGGCCAGGCGATCAGCGTCGCCGGCAAGCGTCTGGAAAACGCCAAGGGCCAGCTCATCAGCCGCGCGGCGCTCGACCTGACCTTGGCCGATGCACTGCTCAATACCGACGGCGCGCGCCTGGTCAGTGGCGCCGACCTGCTGCTCAAGGCCGCGCGTGTCGACAACCAAGGCGGCAAGCTGATCAGCCATGGGTTGCTGCATGTCGATTCGGGCACGCTGGACAACAGCCACGGCGGCAACCTGGCCAGCCAGCAGCACCTGGTGTTGCGCCTGAGCGGCGATCTGCTCAACGGCAACGATGGCCTGTTGTTCAGTGAGCACGGCAAGCTCGACATCCATGCCGTCGCCCTGGACAACCAGGCCGGCGCGCTCAAGAGCCAGGGCGATATCGACGTGCGCCTGGACAAGCGCCTGGACAACCGCGGCGGTCGCCTGGAGAGCCAGGCAGGCAACCTCGAACTGCACGCGGCGAGCCTCGACAACAGTGGCAATGGCATGCTCAGCGCGGCCAAAGGCCTGTTCAAGGGCGTTTTCAGCGACCTGTTCGACAACGCTGGCGGTACCACCCAGGCGCAATCCGTGGACATCGCAGCCGATGCCAAGGTGAACAACCAGGGCGGCTACCTTTCGGCGCTGAGCGGTGACGGCAAGATCGTCACAGCCGATCTCGACAACCGCGGCGGCGGGCTTTACGCCGCCGGATTGCTGCAGGTGCAGGGCCAGCAACTGTTCAACCAGAGCGGCAAGATCGGCGCCGGGCGCATCGACTTTGGCCTGAGCGGCGCGCTCTACAACAGCCTCGGCCAGTTGGAAAGCGAGAGCGAGCTGCAACTGCGCGCCAGCGAACTCGACAACCGCAGCGGCAACCTGCGCGCCCTTGGCAAGACCGGTACCAGCCGATTGATCGTCGCGGGCAACCTGCTCAACGACAACGGCGTGCTGGCCACCGCCAACCAGGACCTCGACCTGCAGATCGGTGGCCTGAGCAACAGCGGCGGGCAACTGCTGCACACCGGCCAGGGTAGCTTCGGCCTGGCCTCCGACAAGGTCACCCAGGCTGGCGGCGTGCTGCACACCGATGGCCTGCTGAGCATCGCCGCTGCCAGCTGGACCAATAGCAGCGTGCTGCAAGCCCGGCGCCTGGAGCTGGACATCGGTCGCTTCGTCCAGACCGCCAGCGGCAAGCTACTGGCAGTCGAGAGCCTCAAGGGCCGGGGCGGCGACTGGACCAACCATGGCCTGCTGGCCAGCGATGGCAGCCTGCAACTGGATCTGACCGGCAACTATGATGGCAATGGCCGCCTGAGCAGCCTTGGCGCACTGACGCTGGGCGCCAACGATATCCGCCTGTCCAGTACTGCCAGCCTGGCCGGTGGCGCCGACACCGTGGTGACCGCGCGCAACCTGCTGAGCAACGACGGTCGCCTGACCGCCCTGGGCGGGCTGACGGTGACGGCCGCCAGCCTCGAAAACCGCGGCACCCTGGGTGGCGCTGCGGCGGTGAAGCTGGCCGCAAACAGCCTGAGCAACCAGCGCGGCCTGGTGTTCAGCGGCAATGACATGACCTTGCGCGTCGGCAGCCTGAGCAACTACTACGGCGATATCTACAGCCTTGGTGGCCTTGATCTTGCCGGCAACGCCGGTGCCCGCGCGGTGCTGCTGGACAACATCTCCGGCAGCGTGGAAAGCGCCGGCAACATGACCCTGGCGGTGGACACGCTGCTCAACCGCAAGGAATTCCTGAGCTCGACCAAGAAACTGGTCGCCGGCAACGTCAACGTCTATTCCGACGACCGCTGCAAGGGCAAGGGCTGCGAGCTGTACTTCTCGGCAACGGAAAGCTGGGAAGACGTCATCGACCGCGATACCCCCACCGCCTTCATCACCACCGGCAGCAAGCTGACCTTCGCCGGTGACGCATTCCGCAACCACTACAGCAGCGTTTCGGCGGCGGGTGACATCGCCATCAACACGGCGGTGTTCGAGAACAAGGGCGCCGGTGGAGGCGAGCAGCGCAACCTCACCGCGAGCATGTATACCCGTGATCGCGGCCAGTACAACGCGTTCATCCAGGCCAAGAACCAGTTCAACCAGAACCCCGGCTCGCTGACCCTCGACCAGGTCATGGCCGCTGCGGGGTATCCGCAGTACAGCATCTACGACGTCATCGACAACAGGACGCCGATCGCTGGCGCCGTGGTTGCCCCGGCGGTCGTGCAGTCGGCTGGCGCCGTGACCATCAACGCCACCCAGCGCATCGACAACAGCGTGGTACGCGTCAATCAGGCCGGCGCCGGTACCATCGGTGCCCGTGGCGATGCCACGGCTGATCCGCGCCAGGTCCAGACCCAGGTGCGCGCGCTCAACCCGCAGTTGCCGCCCGACCTCGCCCAGCGCCAGGTCAACCCGGTCACGCTGCCCAGCTTCAGCCTGCCGCAAGGCAGCAACGGCCTGTTCCGCATCAGCACCCAGACTGGCCAGGCCGCGATCAGCGGCGATGCCCTGGGCGCCACCGCCGACCATACCCAAGCAGGCAGCGGCACCTTCATCTCACCGCTGGCCAGCACCACCAATGCCGACAACCGTGCGGCGCAGACGCTGTCCGCCCAAGGCTCGGCTGCTGCCCAAGGCGCCGTCAGCGGCGCCGGAGTAGCGCTGGATGGCCTGGCAGCGGGTGTTCGACTGGTCCAGGGCGTCCCTGAGCGCAGCGTGCCGAGCACCTCGCACAAATACCTGGTGGAGACCAACCCGGCCCTGACCGACCTCAAGCAGTTCCTGAGCTCCGACTACCTGCTTGGCCAGCTCAACGTCAATCCGGACCAGGCCATCAAGCGCCTGGGCGACGGCCTGTACGAACAACGCCTGATCCGCGAAGCCGTGGTGGCCCGCACCGGCCAGCGCTACATCGATGGCATGACCAGCGACGAGACGCTGTTCCGCTACCTGATGGACAACGCCATCGCCAGCAAGGACAAGCTGTCGCTGAGCGTGGGCGTGTCGCTCAGTGCCGAGCAGGTCGCCGCCCTGACCCACGACATCGTCTGGATGGAGCAGGTCGAGGTCAATGGCGAGAAGGTGCTGGCGCCAGTGCTGTACCTGGCCCACGCCAACGGTCGCGTGGCCCCCAACGGCGCGCTGATTCAAGGCCGTGACGTCAATCTGATCAGCGGCGGCGACCTGGTCAACGTCGGCACCCTGCGTGCCACCAACAACCTCGCCGCCAGCGCCACCAACATCAGCAACAGCGGGCTGATCGAAGCAGGCGGACGCCTGGACATGCTCGCCACCGACTCGATCCGCAACGCCCAGGGCGGGATCATCGCCGGTCGTGAAGTGAGCCTGACCGCGCTGACCGGCGACGTGATCAACGAGCGCAGCGTCACCCGCCTGGAAGGCCGGGCCGGTGGCGAGCATGTGACCAAGGATCTGGTCGACACTGCACACGTATCGAGGCGGCGAACGACCTGACCATCACCGCTGGGCGCGATATCGGCAACGTGGACGGGGTGCTCAAGGCGGGTGGCGATATCAGGCTGGATGCTGGTCGCGACCTGTCCATCGTCAGCCAGGAAGGCGTCGACAGCCACGAGTATCAACGCCGCCGTGTCAGCGGCCACGACACCAGCATCACCCAGTACGGCAGCGAGATCAGCGCAGGCGGCAACCTCACCGCCACGGCAGGCCAGGACCTGAGCATCGTCGCCAGCGAAGTCGAGGCACGCCGCGACCTGGCCCTGCAGGCCGGCCGCGACGTGACCCTGGCTGCTGCGGCGAACGAGGAGCACAGCTACGCCAAGGGCAAGAAGGGCAAGACCAAGTACGAGCGGCAGGAGGATGACGTCGAGCAGCAGTCTGCCGTGGTGAAGGCCGGCGGCGACCTGGCCATCGACGCCGG
>NZ_BCBT01000029.1:0-71747 GCF_001320965.1 Pseudomonas sp. NBRC 111143
GAGCAAGCCCTTCGAAACGGGCCTTCAAGACCTTCGCCAATGTCTCAGCCTTGAACCTTCCTAGATCCTGCAAGGTCCAGAACAGTTGCCGATTAAGGTTACTTTTCTCTATGACATCAGGATCTATGAGCCGAAATTTTTTGATGCCACTACCTGCTAGCAGCAGTGCCACAGCACTACCAATCCCCCCACAACCCGCGATCACCACCGTTGAGCACGCGAGGTCATCGAGATCTTGGATAACATCCGCGCAACACCGAGCGCCACAAAGAAGATAGCTAGCCGTTCGGCTGGTAATAGGATCTCCCAGTAATGCTTGGATCTTCGTGATTTCTTCAGGAGTGCCGGGGACAAGTGAACCACTGGAGGAAAGCGCATCCTGCAACCCCGGCTCATCTTCGGTTCTCAGTAAACCTATCCCGTGAGGACCGTTAAAAAAAATACCATGCCGACTTCTAGCAAATAACATGGAAGGTGCGATTATCCCTATGGGAGCACCACTGCGGTAGAGTACTAAATCATCCATATAATTTGGACCAGAGGCGATAAGCCTCTGGCCACCATCCTTAGTTATAGCAGTGGGAGATCAAGCTTGAATAAGTGTAATCACTACAGTTCGGATCAAAAATGGAAGCCACCATCAAATTCTGCTTATCGACCTCTTGCTCCTTAGTTGTCAGAGGGGCATCCGCACTCGCCGGCACAGGAACTGACGCAAAAGTAACCGGCGATGCCATCAACACTACAGAAGCTACGCCAAGCATTTTCTTCATATGAACCTTCCTTAGTCTAATTTTCACGAACGAGTAGCGTTCGCGTTTAAGATTTGGCCCCAACAACACCGCCCGCGTCAAGAACAAAATTAAATTCCATGAAAGTAGAATCGGTAAATACGAGATCAAAGCTTAGCAACCAAGGAGTTGTTGAGCCCTAGAAGGGCCACTAGCAAGCTCCGTCTTCTTAAAACATCAGAGATTTGAAGAAACCGCATGTACGAAAAATCCCAAAACTCCTAAATAAACTATTTATCAAAGCATCTTAGGAAGTATCCTACGCGCTTTGCGGAAGCCTCTTAATTGTCAGGGAAATGCCTCAGGGATAACTTCGCTGGGTCGCCCACATTGGCGACTGGGTGTGAGAAGCCCAAGTGTTTCAGGAATGGCTTCCCGTCATGGTAGCCGTGCGCGAGCAGGTTTCGACCTGGCCGTGTCCCTGGACCACGGACTTCTCACCTCGTGCACGGCTGCCACCCTAATCCGTGAGAAGGGTTCTGGTGGCAGCTCCAGATGTCGTCCAGGAGTTGAACCATGAAGAAACTCGTCCCCGACCCACCCCGCCTCAAGCTCATCAACAACCCCTACTTCTCCATCCACACCGACATGACCCCTCCCGACGCCCTGGCCCACGCCAGCGAGCTGTTGCGCGGTGTCGCCGAAACCATCGACGAACACTGCCGCACCTATGCCGGTGTACCCGGCCTGCACATGCTGTCGAACGCCGCGCACTCCGCCGAAACGGCTCGCGCGCTGATCGAACATGCGTTGAACCGGATGTGACCCTGAGCCCGTCAAGGAGTGATGAACATGAGCGGTAACCAATCCGGTCGCACCACCGCAGGTGTTGCCACCTTTCTCGAGATGTTTCGCGTACAGCCCGGTGTCCCCTATGAGCGCGCCATCGAAGAAATCTCAGTGCTGGTGGGCTGTACACGTGATCTGAGCGATCAGTTCACAGGGGAGGCAAACCCTGCGGCAATCACCGCCCTGCACTACCTCAGCGCCCTGGCCAAGGCGTTGTTGAATGATCTTGAAGTCAGCCGCAACGCTGGCGTCTGAAACCTCACGACCAAGCCTCGATACCGCCTCGGCATCGAGGCCCAGGCAAATGCTGCACGAGCACGCTTCAATGAGCTGAAGTCTCAGGCCGCGCAAGAATCCGTCACTAAAGTATTCCCTCCCTGTGCCGTTAACTGCCTCAACTGGAAGGATTTATTTAGCTGGACTTTGCGTAAGTCGAGCTAACCCATGGAAGGCACCGATGCAAAGTGACCGGAAAGGACATGCAGCTGCCGTAACGCTGCAGACCGGGCAAGGCGGACTGTTGTCCGTCGTGCGACATACGAAAATGTCAACACATGGAAAATACGCTATGCAATTCAAGAAACGGATCTTCGCGGCCCTGGCCGTTACCTCCCTGTTCGCTGCCGGTGCAGCGCATGCAGGCCCTCCCGTGCAGATCACCGTTAAGAATCTGGGCACTGCCGAAGCCAAGTACTCGATGATCGGCAACAACGAAGCCCTGACCAACGCCAGCGCAACGCCCAAGCCCAAGGATTCGATCCTGCCGAACCAGGCCTTCACCTTCGTCGTGACCGGCCCCCTGAGCCCAGACATCACCACCGCCTTCGTGCGCTACGCCATCGGCGGCAAGTCCTGCGTGTTCCGTACCTCGTTCGTCAACACGATTGCCCCGGGCGGGCTGGGTGGCACCATCACCAAGATCCCGAAATGGACCAAGGATGCCGATGCCAGCGGCGGCGCTCGCTGCACCGCAACCATCACCTCGACCAGCCTGTCGAACTATTCGTGGAACGTCGAATTCACGATCAAGTAAGTCGCTGAACGTTCTGCCCCGGAGCGATCCGGGGCAGAACGGGTCCAAAGTAGACGCAGCATCCCCGCTGCCCAGAGAGATACGGAGACGATCATGGATGGTGTCAACAGCCTGCCGGCGTCACAGGTAAAAACCCTCAACGCAACTCAAGGCACTGGCAAGCCAGATGAAAAGCCTGACGCCACGGCCTCGGTCGCGGCGCCCCAGAAAACGGGCAATTCGGATAACGCCAGCATCTCGCCACTGGCGCAGTTGCTCAGCGACGCAGCAGCACGGGCGGCAAAGCGCGACGCCAGCACTGACCGTAGCGGCCTGAAAGCCATCGCCGAGCAGGTAACCCGCGCTATTCACAGCCCGGCGTTCGAGCAGTCCAAGGTCGAACGCGATGCCGAAACGCCCGCTTCGGACGCCCCACAGCGCCTCGAGCAAGCACGTCAGGCAACCGCCTTCCTGAACAACAAAGGTTCCAACCCGTTCGCGGGCATGTCCATGGAACAACTTTCTCTAATCGTGCATGACGACAGCGGTGCATTTACAGTCAACGAACGGCGCGCAGCGCTGGTGGAGACCGGTGCACAAGAAGAGGCTTGGTCCAGGGCGGTTTCGCAGAAGTTGATGGACGAGTACAACCGCGACGGGCACATGTCACCTAAAACCCTTCAAGGCATCCTGGATTATTACAAGGGCCTGCCGCCGATCATGGAAGCCCAGCTTCCCGACAACTACGAACACGATTTGAACAAACTCATCCAGTACCCCGAAAAAGAACAATCGCACAGCAAGGATCAACTGCAATCGCTGCTCGATCTGGTCTTGGCAAAACGCCTTGAATACACCGACAAGACAGCAACGCAAGACACCTGAATTTATTCGACCAGGTGCCCATCGTGTTGAGTGGGGTACCTGGACAGATTCCCAAGGATCGTGGGCAATGGATGCCTGAGTCACCCAACCAGACGCTGATTCGCCTGCAAGGCGTGACGCATGCGTACAGCTCCCATAGCGCCGCGCGGCCCGTGCTGCGTGATGTCTCGTTGTCGGTCGAGGCCGGCCAAAGTTGCGCCATCGTTGGCGCCTCGGGCTCGGGCAAGAGCACCTTGCTCAGCCTGATCGGTCTGCTCGACCAGCCCACCCAAGGACACCTCCACCTGGCAGGCCGCGACATGACCCTGGCAACCGATGGCGCCCGCGCAGTGATGCGCAACCAGCACATCGGCTTCGTTTTTCAGGGCTTCAACCTGCTGCCGCGTCTGGATGCCCTCGACAATGTCGCCTTGCCGCTGCTTTACCGTGGCGAGCCACGCAACTCGGCACGGGCGGCGGCGCGCCAGCAGTTGCTGCGGGTAGGCCTCGGCGAACGGCTGCACCACCGCCCGGCAGAGCTCTCCGGGGGCCAACGCCAGCGAGTGGCCATTGCCCGCGCCCTCGTCGGTGAGCCACAACTGCTGCTCGCCGACGAGCCCACCGGCAACCTCGATGACCAGACTGCACAAGACATCATCGAACTGCTGCTGGCTCTCAACCGTGAGCAGGGCGTCACCCTGATCATCGTCACCCATGACCTGGGGATTGCCCGTCGTCTGCAACGCTGCCTGCAGGTTGTCGAGGGCTGCATATGCGAGGTCGTGCATGGTTAGCACGCGAGCCTACGGCCCATCCCTCGCTCAGCGCCTTTCTGAACCATTCGATAGCCTCCAGCGCCTGGGACGCCGGGCCATTCTGGCGTTGCTCGGTATCGCAGTCGGCTGCGCAGCCGTGGTTGCGCTGCTGAACATTGGGCACAACGCCCAGCGCCAGGCGATGGCGGTGTTCAAGGGCATGGGCAGTGACCTGCTGGTCGCCGACGTGCAATGGCCTGCAGGCGCCCACTTGTCGGCACAGGCAACGCAGCCCTTCGACGCCCAAGCCGTGCGCGAAGCCGTGCCGGGACTGCGTGCAATCAGTCCGCTGAGCCTGTCGTCGGTACGCGTGAGTCTGCACGGACGAACACACGACGCGCTGCTAGCCGGGGTAGATCCGCAACTGGCCGAAGTACTCGACCTGAGATTGATAGAGGGGCGTTTCATCAGCCCTTACGACAGCCGTAGCACCCATGCGGTACTGGGCGAGCGCCTTGCCGCCGATCTGGCCGTACAGGGCATGCCGGTCATGCCTGGCGCACAGCTACAGATCGCAGGCTACGTGTTCCAGGTGATCGGCGTATTGCACGGCATCGGACAAAACCCACTGCTGCCGCTGTCGATCGACGACAGCTTGCTGATCCCGCTCGAAGGTATGCGACGGCTGGTCAGCGCACCTCAGGTGGGTACCGTTCTGGCGCGCACTGCCGACGGTGCCGACCCACTTGCCGTCGCCCCTCGCCTGCAGGCGCGGTTGCAGACCGCACTGCCCGGTCGCACGATCGATGTCCAGGCTCCCCAGCAGTTGCTCGCCGGTATCGCCCAGCAGTCGCGGCTGTTCTCCTGGCTGCTGGCAGGGCTGGGCGGCATTGCCCTGCTGGTGGGCGGTGTCGGGGTGATGAACGTGATGCTGATGAACGTCTCCGAACGCCGCCGCGAGATCGGCGTGCGCATGGCACTAGGCGCCCGCCCGCAAGATATCGCCTGGCTGTTTCTCCTCGAAGCGGTGGTACTGGCCGTGACCGGCGCAGCTTGCGGTGCAGTGCTGGGCGTGGGCGCGGGGTGGCTGTTTACTTTGCTGTCTGGCTGGGCCGACTTCAGCCTCGCCCCCCTGTCGTTGCCACTTGGCATCGGAGGCGCAGTCCTCACCGGGCTGTTCTTCGGCTTGAGCCCGGCGCTGTCTGCCGCCCGCCTGCAACCGGTACAGGCATTGCGCGATGATTGAGCGCTGCCTGGCCTTGCTACTGCTGATCATGAGCACCGGGCCTGCCCTGGCCAGCCTGGCGCTCGCGCCTTCCCAGGCGACCCGGTCGAGCGCACCTTCGCCAGCCGTTTCCAGCCTCTCGCTGAAGGCACAGCGCATTGATTTGAGCCTAAGCGACGCGATCTACCTCGGTCTGCGCGACAACCGCGGGATCCGCAGCGCCTATCTGGATCGAATTGCTCAGAAGTTCGACCTGCGGGTGGCCGAGGATCGTTTCAGCCCCAAGCTGCTCATCCGCGGCAACTACCTGTCCAATCACAACCAGGCCGACCGCTATCGCCAAGGGGATATCACACCCACTACGACCCTGCTGACTCCTTACGGCACCCGCCTGAGCCTGGGCTGGACCTATCGTCACACCGAGGCCGATCTGGCCGGGCTGACCCGTAACGACGGCGCCAACATCACGGTCATCCAGCCGCTGCTGCGCGGTGCCGGCAGGGATGTCGCCACGGCACCGGTGCAACTGGCCCGCCTGGGCGAGCAGGTCAACCGGCTGGCGTTGAAAGACACCGTGGCGCAGACCATCACCCGAATCATCATCGGTTATCACACTCTGCTGCAGACCCAGGAGCAGTTGCAGATTGCCCGCGACGCGCTGCAGCGGGCCAATCAATTGCTCGAGGTGAACCAGGCAATGATCGCTGCCGGTCGCATGGCAGCCTTCGAGATAGTCCAGACCGAGGCCGAAGTCGCCACCCAGGAGCTCGGACTGGAAGACGCCCGCAATCAACGGCAAGCCGCGCGCCTGGTTCTGTTGCAGATGCTGGCGCTGGATCTCGATACCCCCATCGTCGCCAGCGACACGGTCCAGGCAGACGCGATCGATGTCGACACCTCCTTGGCCCTTCAACAGGCTCAGGCCCTGCAACCGACCTACCTCATCGAACTGATTGCCGGCGAGCAAGCAACGATCAACCTGACGGTGGCGCGTAACGAGCGCCTGTGGGACGTCTCTCTGGTCGGTGGTGGCGCCCAGGTACGTGAACGCAACAACCTCAACGGCAGCGCGCGCAGTTGGGAGAATTATGTGGGTGTTCAAGTGGAAATTCCGATCGGTGACCTGAGTACCCGTCAGGCTGAAGTACATGCGCGTGTCGGGGTGGAAACCCAGGAAGTCCGGTTGCAGGAAGCACGTCAGCAACTCCAGCGGGACGTGACCAATGCCGTGCGTGACATCGGCGTGCGCTGGCGCCAGTACCAGATTGCCCTGCGCGCGCAGGAATTGTCGCAACGCAAACTAGCGATCGAACGAGAAAAACTCACCGTCGGCCGATCGAGCAACTTCCAGGTTCTGAGTTTCGAGAACGACCTGCGCACGGCGCAGAATACGCGCCTGGGTGCGCTCATCAGCTACATGAACGCCCAGGCCGAACTGGACCAGACCCTGGGCACCACGCTGGACAGTTGGGACATTGCACTGAATGACTAGGTTTTGCTCGATCACTGGCGGCCGCGCGCTACTGGTGCTGGCCCTCGCCAATCTGCCGGGCTGCTACGGCGATGCGGATGAGCAGCCGGGCGCTTCCCCGCAAGCGCAGTGGGTGCAGGTAGCACCGCGCCTGCTGGAAAATCGCCTGGGCCTGGTAGGCCACCTGCAGTCAATGGACCACATCACCCTCGCTGCACCTTTCGATGGGCTGATCGCCGACGTGCGCGTACAGGAGGGCCAGCACGTCGAGAAAGACCAGGTGCTGGTGACGCTGGACCCTGCGCAGCTGCAAGTGCAATTGCGCCAGGCACAGGCTGAGCTGCTCAAGGCCCGTCGAGAGGCGCAACGCCTGGAACGTTGGAGCTCCAGCCCGGAAGTCGCCCGCGCACGGCGCGCAGTGGCGGCCGCGAACCAGAACCTATCCCGCAGCGAGAATAGCCTGCGCGATACCCAGGCGCTGTTCGAGCGCGGCATCGTCGCGCGAATGGAGGTCGAAAGCCTGGCTCAGCAGGTGAACACCCAGCGCCAGGACCTGACCGCCGCCAACGAGGATCTGCTTACAACACTTGCGCACGGCCACGGTGAAGCGCGCCGCGATAACTGCGGCCTCGGGGCTGCGATAAACGCCCCGCCAGTGAAGCGTCAAAGGTTGAAAGCGAATTGCAGAAGCGCACGCCGCGCACAAACGAGAAGGCCGCCTCATGGGCGGCCTTCTTCGTTCCAGGGAGCTGCGGGTCAGGTGGGCAGGTTCTTGACCAGCTCGGGCAGGCTGACCTGGCCCTCGGCGATGGCGCGGAGTTCCTCGTCCGGCAGCACCGACAGCAGGCTTGCGGCGCGGCGGTCGAGTTCCATCCTGGCCATGTGTTGCCAGTCCTGGTAGTTGACGATGTGCGCCCGGTTGGCTGGGTTGTTGCGGGTGTAGCCGCCAAGGTAGTCGGTCAGGCTCTGTTCGATGGGTGTCATCATGCAGCCCTCCGGTGGTGGTCAACCATTCCTGCCAGGTAGGCAGCTTCCAGGGCAGCCTTGACCGACCAGACCGCCAGGTCGTGGAAGTCCTGGCTGTCCGAGTTCCTCGTTTCCAGGGTTTCCAGGCCCAGCGTGGTGGCGGCGATGGCCAGGAGATGCTCCTGGGCGGCGGGTGAAAGGGTTGGCATGGCCATGTGGTTCTCCTTGCGTTGCGATGGCACCAGTACCGCTCTACCTGGCCGAACAGTCAACCGCCTGGCTTGTAATTCATCACCAGCAGTTCGCCGCGCTCCTGCCGCCCAGCCCCGGACTTGCCCAGCGTGTAGCGGATGGCCAGGCTTTTCATCGTCAGCCCCTTGAACGCCTGGCGCATGGCCGGGATGTCGTTCACGGTGACGGCCGCCTTGCCCTTCATCGTGCGCAGCAGCTCGGCCATGCGGTCGTACTGCTCCAGGCCGAACTCGACGCCGTAGCCTTCGGTGCCGTAGTACGGCGGGTCGCAGAAGAACAGGGTGTGCTCGCGGTCATAGCGCGTGATGCAGGCGTGCCAGTCAAGGTTCTCGATGTTGACCTGGTGCAGCCGCAGGTGCGCCGCGCTCAAGTCTTCCTCCAGGCGCAGCAGATTGAGGCGCATCGGGGCTGTGGTGGACGTACCGTAGGTCTGGCCGTCCACCTTGCCACCGAAGGCCAGCTTCTGGAGGTAGAAGAAGCGCGCCGCCCGCTGGATGTCCGTGAGGGTGTCTGGCTTCGTCTCCCGGAGCCAGGCGTACATCTGGCGGCTGGTGAGCGACCAGCGGAACTGCCGCATGAACTCATCCAGGTGGTGCTGCACCACGCGATACAAGCACACCAGGTCGCCATTCACATCGTTGAGCACCTCGACCTTGCTGGGCGGCTTGGAGAAGAACAGGCCAGCCGCACCCGCGAACGGCTCGACGTAGCAGGTGTGCTCCGGCAGGAGCGGGAGAATATGCGGAGCCAGGCGGCGCTTGCCGCCCACCCAGGGGACAAGCGGCACCGCCTGGACGTCATCGAAGTGGGCCTGCGCCCTCGCTTTCTTGGAGCCTTCCATCGGGCATCCTTTCAATACTGGACGCTCGACGGCGTTCTGGTGGGAGGCTCTCGGCCTTCAAGACGTTGAGCGCCCGGCAACGCGGGCACTTAATTACAAGGCGGGTGAACACCCCCTCTCCCAACTTGCGGGAGCAAGCAGCACAGCGAATTTCTGTCATGGAACAAGCCTTTTCTGCAAATCATTTGCAGATTCTGATAGGCTAGAACCGCCTGGTACCGGGTGGCGGGCCTTAGCCGGTCTTGCAGGCTTGTGCTGCTTGATTGGGGTTCCGTCCGGTGTTCCAGCACCGGGTGGGGTCGCCCGTCTTTTTCAGCCGGTAGCATCCGGCTTTTCCCCACCCGCCGCCATTCAAGCGTTTTAGTTTTGCTTTGTCGGCAAGGGCGGCCTGACTGGATAGAAACGCCTCATCTTCGGCGGCAGCTTGCGCACCAGGTCGGGATTGACCTCGCGGATGGTGCGCCACATGAACCCCAGCGAGTGCGAATGCTTGGCATGGCCCAGCAGCGATATGACGCTGTCCGCCTTCCCCCTCTTGGCCGCCCGCCGGAACTTGAACAGGCTGTATTTGCGGATGAACTTGGCCCGCCGCCAGGTGCGGTAGCCCACAAAGTTCACCCCGCGCTGGGTCTTGGCCATCGTCCACTTCGACAGCTCCAGGTGCAGCTCATCGTGCAGGAACGCTTCGATGCGCGCCTTGTATTCCAGGCACTGTTCCCGGTCGAGGTCGAACAGGATGAAGTCATCCACGTAGCGGCAGTAGAGCTTCACCTTCAGCTCGCGCTTCACGAAGTGGTCGAGGGCGTTGAGATAGACCAGCGCATAGACCTGTGAAAGCAGGTTGCCGATAGGGATGCCCAGCGGCTCCGGCAACTCGGCGAACTTCATCATGATGTCCACCATCCGCCGATCTTTGATCTTGCGCTCGATGAGCTGGCGCAGGATGCCCCGGTCGATGCGGTAAAAGAATTTCCTGATGTCGAGCTTGAGGGTGTAGCTGTCGGGGCGGCTTTTCCGCAGCGCCTCCATCGCGTACTCGGAAGCCTTATGCGTGCCTTTGCCAATCCGGCAGGCGTAGGACTGGTCGATGAACGTGCGCTCGAAGATCGGGCGGATGACAGCATAGATGGCGTGCTGCACCACGATGTCGCCGAACCACGGGGCGCAGATTTCGCGGGTCTTGGGTTCATGCACCAGGAACCGCTTGTAGCCGCGAACCTCGTAGCTGCCATCATGCAGACGGCGGTGCAGCCAATCGAGCACGGCCCCGGCGCGGATGTCGAACCAGAAGCAGGCTTTGCGCAGGCGCTTGCCGCGCCTGGCCTCGACGTAGGCATCGAACAGTGCCTCGCGGGTGAATGTCTGCTCGAACAGGTTCCCGTGCCGTTTCATTGCCCCTCCATCCAAAAAAAACTCCGCGCTGGTCTTCGGGATGCCCCTACCAAAAAGCGCGGAGTGACTACGAGTTCGCCGCCCGCAGCGCGGGCAAGCAGGACGACCTATCCCTATGGCTCCACTATCCCCATTCGAGGTTTGAGGAAGAAGCCGCAGTCCGGGCGAGCGCCGACGCTACTGTTTACATTAGTTCGTGCATTGTTGAGATTGCGCGCGAACACCCCAGCCGAAGCACCATTGTTATAGTTGCCACCAGCCAGAGGCAGACGTGATCGTAGGCCGCCCTTAAACCACAATGGACTGGTCATTTCTGCTGGCTTGCCTCTTTCGATTCGGCCAGCTCATGCCGTATCCAACCTCCGATCATGCGGCCCAGCTCATCCACCAGCTTGCTTATCGCTTGCCAGCGCTTCGCTTCTACTTCTGCCGCGTTGCCTTCGGTGCGTCCGTCCGTGAACTTGAAATAGCCCATTTCATAGGCCAGAAACAACTGCATCCGCAATTGCTCATGGGCGATATCAAGCTGCGTGAGGGACGTCTTCTTGTAGTACCGCTTCTGACCTTCCACGATCAAGTCGTAGACGTCATAGGCGGCGTTGCGGATTCTGTTCGAGAGGGCATAGCGTTCGTGGCGCGGAAAGTGGTTTAGGTACACGTTGAGGAGCTTGGAAAACTCCACGAATTTCCGTACCAGTTGTGCTTCCCTGTCTATCGCCATTCCAGCCCCGCCTCCCCAATCAAAACCCGCAGGCGATTTTATCGCATCACCCCCTAAAAAAAAATCGCCCGGTCGCTAACGCGACCGGGAGACCCATCACATGCTGTTGCGCTGCTGGTGGGTGCTACCGCACCCCCCTTTCAAAGAACATAGGCCGGGCGAGCGCCGACGCCCCCGTTCACACTAGCCCGTGCATAGCTGAGAAGGCGCGCGAACACCCCAGCCGAAGCACCACCGTCAGAGTTGCCACCAGCCAGAGGCAGACGTTCACCGTGGTTGCGCATCCAGAAATTGTCAGCACCCAAGCCCGCCACAGCCGGATAAAGGCACAGCGCCTTGGCAATGGCAGGCACCGTCAGGCCGTTCTTCAGGCCCATGCTCTCGAACGCCTGGCTAGTGCCGTTCACGTAGTCGTCCTCGTCCACATTCCCGGAGCGGTTGGTCACAGTGTCGGACAGCACATTGCCACCCGTGCCGTTGGCACCCGAAGCGTCGTACTTCAAAGTGCCCGCCGTACCCGGCGCAACCAGCGAACCATCCGACGCCTTGATTGCCTTCCAGAGCGACGAGGTGCGGCTCTGGTCTTTGGTGTTGTCGGCGGCATCGTTGTTGGCCAATACCTGGATTTCGCCGTTGTTGAGGCGAAAACCACCAGTCCATTCCCACACGTTGCCGTTGAGGTCAGCGATACCGTTGGCCTGGCCGTTGTGACGCCACGATGCCGGGCCGGAGCCAGTGTAAGTACGCCCGTTCCCGACAGCCTCGCCGATATTGCCCCCATCGACACGCCGAGCCGTTTCCCACGGTGAGCCGATGTCGCGGCCGTACTGGTTGTTGCCGCGCGGCATCGTGCCGTTCTTCCAGCACCAGAGGGCGATGGCGGCCCACTCCGCGTTGGTCATCATGTGCCAGCCTGGGCCGTTGTTCGCTGCCCACGTCCTGAAGGTGTCGAAGTTGGCGCTGACCTGCGGCACCGCGCCGGGGAAGGACAGCAGGTTGCTGTCCTTGACGCAGCCGATATGCTGACCGATGAACAGTTCGCTTTTCTCCACGCCGTTGACGATGAAGGCCGGATGCACACCAGTGCCCAGCGATGCGTCGATATCCTGGAGGTTGAACTTGGGGATGACGTTCATGTAACTCGGGTGACCGGCCGCAGTGTAGAGCACGGTGACGAGGCCGCCAGTGGCCGCTTCAACCGAAGCGCGAAGGTCGTCTTTGATAAAGATGGTCATAGTGGGTTCTCCTGGGTCAGTTGGTGGGCCACAGCGTCAGCGCGACGCGATTGGGGTCGAACGGCACGGGGCTGCGCACGATGGTCGGCTGCTCGTCCTCGCCGAGCGGGCCTTCCTCATCGACGTATCGGCGGGCGGGGATTTCGATCTGCGCCAGGAACGCGCCTTCACCGCCCTCCTGGGCAACGCCTTCGTGCTGGCGAATTTCGATGATCTGCGTGACGTCCTCCTCGCGGGCCTCGCAGTTGATGGCGACACCGGCGACCGTGATGACGGCACCGTTAGTGGAGAAGTCGGCCGAGTTCTGGCCCGACTGCTTCAAGATGATTTGCGGCATGGATGATCTCCTTTCAGGGGTTTAGGCGTTGAGGCGGCTGACCCGCCAGCGGGCCACCACGTTGTCGGCAGCGGAGGCAAGCCGCACGGTGAAACCGTTTCGGGCACGGCTGGCCACCACCAGGCTCTTAGCCTCGGCGGGCGCACCGCTGGCCGAGAGCACGTCGAAGGTGACGTGGTAGGCCGAATCCGGCAGCGCTGCGAGCTGCGGCGATGCCGAGGCAGGGTTGTCCAGCAAGATCGGAAACCCGGCCTCGACGCGGCGCACGTCCGTGAGCGTGACGGCCGCCAGGTTGGGATCAGTGGCATCCGTCGAACCGGCGGGCACGGTGAGGTTGTAGAGGCGGATGCACCCGTCCGGCACGGCCTGACCAATGGACGTCACGGCCAGCCGCCACAGGCCGCTGGCATCCTGGAACAGATAGGCGAACACCGTCACGGCACCCGAGCCGGTATTGCTGGGCACCGAGGCAGCGTTGTTACCGTCCGCCACCGCGAACTTGCGGCCCTGTGCAAAGCAGGTACCTGTCGAGATGTGCAGGTTGCGCGCGGCCGTGGTGGACTTCGTCACGGTGCAGCCGCTGACAACGCCCCGGTTGCTGATCTCCAGCACGCCTTCCTGCTGCGCGAATTGATGCAGCGCGCGCACGCCCTGGTTGGCGACATTCGCCTGGTCGATAGCGAACTTGATGGCTGCCAGCGAGGCATCCTGCGCATCCGGCCCAAGCGCCTCGGTCGCGGCCTCGATAGCCGCCAGGCGCGCTGGCAGGTCAGCATGGCCGCCCTTGGCCGTATCGACCTGGTCGGCGCGCGCCTTCAGGTATATGGTTCGGTTGGCGAGCTGCTTGGCCTGCACGTTGGCGATGCCATTGGGGCCGCCCAGCACCGGGTCAGAGGTTTCGATCTGGTAGATGCCGCCTTCCCAGGTCGAGGTTTCGCTTACGTTTGCCATGAATCGGTCTCCTTAGAAAAGAATCGTCCAGGAGCCGGTCAGCGACAGGTCGGACTCCTTCTCGATGGGTTTGCGCTGCTTGCGCGAGAACAACGTGCCGTCCGCGCAGATCAGCCCGAACTCGGTGATGGCCACTCCGTTTAACTCGGCGGTGGACAGGCTCCAGTTGAAGCGCACCTGGCCGGTCGCCGGGTACTCCACGCTGCCGATGGCCTTGATGTAGGGCGAGGTCAGCGCCGTCTGGCCCGGCGCGGCAACGGCCTGGCCGATGCCGAAGCCGATCTGCGTGATGTGCCGGTTCGTGCCTGCGCCGCCAATCAGGCGGGCGAGCTGGTTCTTGGCACCATTGACGATGAGGTTCTCCTCGTCGATGACCGCGACCAGGACACCGGAGCGGTACACGTCAACGTGGAAGTACCCGGCCAGCGGAACGCCTTCCTTGATCTTTATTTCCATTACGCCTCCAACAGGGTGACAACGTCGCCGCTGTACGCCGAGTTGCCGAAGTGGGTGAAATGCCCGGCGTACCGCTCCGAACCATCGAAACGGTGGGCGCTGTAGGCCAGGCGGCCGTCGAAGCGCCGGTGGCGGCGCAACGTGATGGGCATGGGCAAGTCCTCGGCCACCGGAGCCGATGCCCCGAAGTCAGCCATGCCGCTGTAGTCCAGCTCGCCCGCGAATACCGGGCAGCGTGTCTGCTGGTCGAAGAAGCCGAGCGTGGCTTCCAGGATTTCTTCCTCGCGCTCGCCCTCGTAGCGGGCACCCTCTGCCGTGGCCGAGAAGCCGTTGTGCAGGGCCACGCCGTTGAAGCGCAGCGCGCCGTTCCAAAGGTTGGTGGCTCCCTGGTCGTAGGCCAGTGCGCCGTCATAAAAGTGCTTTCCCCATCGGTGCTGGTCGTCATGGGTCATGACGCCCTGGTGCTGCTCGACCTCGGCCACGTCCACGCGCTCGGTCTCGCTGGCGCGGTAGCGCACATCCACCAGGTGGCTGCGGGCCGGTTTCCAGGCGTTGACGGTCTCGACGATGAGCGCGGTCTGCGCCGAGGTGATGGGCTGCTCGTCGCCCGCGTCGGCGATGACACGGAACTGCGCCCAGCCATAGGCGGCGTAGGCTTCCGCGCCGCTGAACGTGATCGCGCCGTCATAGCGGTTTGACGGCAGGCGCTCCTCGATCTCCAGATCGTTGAAGCCCAGCGCCTTGAGCGCCTCGCGGATGCTCCAGGGCGTGCCCTTATGCCGGTGCAGCGCCACGGCGCGCGCCAGCAGCGCCCGCCGTTGCTCCGGCGTGGTGGCCAGCCTCCAGCCCTCCGCGCCCATGACGTGAAACTGCTCGCCCAGGTGCGGCAGCGCCGACTCGGTGACGTGCTCGAAGTCATAGACAAGCGTGGGAGCCAGGTCGAGTTCGACCAAGCGCGCGATCAGCACTTCTAGCGCCCTCATGGAAAGATCGACCACGAGCGCGGGCGGCAACAGCGAGGGCTTCTCGAAGTCAGCCATGCGCCACTCCCGTCACCGTGACCTTGATGCTGGTGCAGCGCGGCCACTCCCATTTCTCCAGATCGAGGTCGGCCGCAGGCTGCACGGGCGTGACGGAATACACGCCATAGACGTGCAGCGCGTCGATGAGCTGCGAGCGCACGATGGATGCGCCGAACTGCACCCGGTTGTCGCGGAAGTCCAGCGCTGCCTGCTCGACCTGCGCCTGGGCTAGTGCCGCGTCGGCCGTGCGGGTCAGTACCACGCGCACGTCGATGGCGTAGTCCACCGGCACCGGGTCGGCGACCATGACCTGGTCGTTAAGCGGGCGCACCTTTTCGCCGCTACACGTCGCCAGCACGGCCGCCTTGATGGCCTCGCCCGGCAGGCCGGAACTGGTCAGCGGATACAGCGTCACGTCGCCAGGGATGTGCGATATGACGGCCACGTCCACGATGTCCGGGTGGGCCGACATGGCATGGAAGCGGTACGCCTCCACCGAACCGGCAACGCTGAATGTCTCCGGGGCGGCCACGATGCGCTCCCGCAGGCGCTCGTCGCTTTCCTCGTCCGCGCCGCCCTCCGAGGTGGTGATGTTCTCGACACTGGCCACGATCAGGCCCGAGGGCGTTCCCACCAACGTCTTGATCTGGCCAGGCACGAAGCCATTGCCGACCACGCCCGCCTGGGTGCAGGTAGCCAGCACTTCGACCGTCGCCGCGCCTGCGGCCACGCTCACGACCTGCGCGGTGGCGAAGGACACACCGCCGCCCTCCACCTCGGTGCCCTGCGGCAGAACGGTGGCGGTGTTCGGTGCGGGCGAGAAGGTGAAGCGCAGCTTCACGCTGGCAGCGACCGCCGCAACGCGCTCCACGCCCACGTTCTCGCCGATGTTGTCCAGAATCACGCCCCGGCTGTAGCGCACCAGGTTGAGCTTTGCTCCGTCCTGGAACGCCTCGCGAACCAGGCTCTCGCGGTACGCGATTAGGTCGATCAGCAGGCGTTCCACCTGCGCCGGGTACAGCGTCTTGCCAGTGAGCGACTCATAGGTGGCGATCATCTCCCGCGTGATCTTCGCAGGGTCGCGTTCGATGAAGTCCGGCTCCGGCAGTTGTCGGTCAAGCAGGCTCATAGCACCTTCCTCATGGGCACGCGCGTGGAGAACATCTCGGCTTCCACGCTGTCGGCAAACACCCACTCGACTCCGACCAGCAGACCCGCATCGCCTTCCTTCGTGACCGGCACGCGCATCACCTTGATGCGCGGCTCCCATATCGCCAGCGCATCCACCACTTCACGCACGAAGTGCGGGCGGGCGCTGTCGATGGGGTAGTCGAGGTAGAGGTGCAGCTCGCTGCCAAAGGTGGGGCGATGCGGGTCGCTCCCCTTCGGCGTGGTCAGGATGATGTAGATGCACTGATTGATGTCGGCCACGCCCGTCACGACTTCGCCCAGGCGATCACTCGCAAGGCCGGAAGGGTGGCCCGCAGTCGCGCCCGACAGAGCGGGCTGGAAGAATGCAGGGCGAGAAGTAGCAGGGACGATGGCAACCATGCCCGTATGGTCGCCAGTGCAGCCCTTTGCCGCGATTAAAGGGCTTTAGTTTCTGCCGGGCCTGGCCGGGTCAGTGCGAGTGGTGGTTGGAGTTACCACCGGCATCCATGATGCTGCCCGATGCGTTGATGTTGCCGTCCACCTGGACATCGCCCTGGATGGTGGCCGCCGCACCGCTGCCGCCACTGCCCGCCATGCCGCCCTTGTAGGTGAGCATCCCCTCGACCGTGAGCTGGCCGGTGCAGGTAGTTTGCGGCGTGTCCAGCGTAACCGAGGGAGCCTTCACGGTGACGTCACCATCGGCGACCAGGTTTGCAACACCTTTGCAGACGATGTTCATGGCCCCGTTGCTGCGGTCGTACTCAACCGAGCCGCCATCCTTGAACTGGAGCCGGAACTTGTCCGGGCTGCTTACCGGCGGCGCGTCGGCGTCAGAGTAGATCGCGCCGAGGATGCAGCCGTCCTCCATGAACTCATCCAGGATGCAGCCAACATGCTCGCCCACGTCCAGCGTCCACACTACCTTGTCGGCGAGGGTCTTGGGATGCAGTAGAGGAAGCCAGGCCGTGACCAGGCCGTCCACGTCATCGAAACGCACGCGGGCAAATCCCGGCCGGGACTCGGCCACGATGCCCTGCTTGTAGCGCGCGCCGCCAGTGGCCATGTTCATGCCGTCGCTCCTTGCTTCGGGTCGCGCACGCGCTTGAGATCGACTTCGGTGCCATAACCGGAGTTGCGAGACACGCGATGCCGCGCCTGCGTGATGGTGTACTTGCCATCCATCTTGCCGAAGCCTTCCAGCCGCACATTCACCCCGGACATCAGCTTCACCTGGCCGGGCATGGCCAGGGTGCCGCCGGTCTGGTCTTCGTTGGCCCTGTCCAGCGCCGCGTCGGCCTTGAGCCGCGCCTGTTGTTCATTCTCGGCCCGCACATTGAGCTTCAGCTCATCGGCACTATGCTGGTTGCCCTTGGCCTCGACATCCTTCACCGTGGCCTTCTTGACCTGCTTGGTCTTGGGGTCGTGGTAGGAGGCCGTGGCCGCTGCCACCACGCCACGCACCTTGTCCTGGAAGCGATAGCTGGTCACGTCCTGGCGGCGGATCACCAGGGTAGGTTCCGCCGCCTTGAGTTCCGACCGTTTGAAGAAGCAGAGCTTGTCTCCACGTACCGAGAACGAATAGCCGTAGCTCTCGGCCACGCGCTTGAGAAAGGTCAGATCGGTTTCGTACACCTGCGTGACGCGCGCGATTTTCACCGGCTCAATCGTGCCGGTCAGCTTGAGCTTGTTGCGCTGGGCCACGGTTTTGGCCACGTCGCCCAGCGTAGTGTTCTCGTATGCCCGGCCGTTGCGCGTCCGCACGCTGCGCTTCACGCCAGCGGCCAGCGCCTTGATGCGGATCACGTCCGGGGGGCCATCCAGTTCGACCTCGTCCACCTCAAACTCGCCGCAGGGCAGCAGCGGTTCTCCGGCATAGCCGATCTGCACCTGCACCACGTCCCCATGCTGTGGATACCAGGCATCCTGCCAGCGGCGCTCGGCGTCCTCCAGCGCCAGATCGACGGAGTCACTTTCGCCTTCCATGAAGTCGGTGTAGGCCAGCTCGATCAGCGCGGGCGCGACGTGGGCGGTAATGTCCTTGCTCTCGTAGAGCACAATCACCTTGGGCGTGGCTACCTTCATCTTTTCCACGGTGGCAGCTCCTCATCCTGCAATGCTTGGCTGGACTCGGTCAGCGGCAGTACCGGCACCAGCACCACCACGCCCGAAGGCAAAGTGGCGCTGATGTCTAGCGCGGGGTTGGCAGCGATGATGCGGCCGTAGGCCAGCGGATCGCCGTAGTAGCGCCAGGCCAACGTGTCCCAGCGTTCGCCCGCCTGGGTGATGTGCTCGATGCAGTCGATGGCCGTCATCGTGCGCTCCTGGTTGGCGGCGCACTGGCGGGCCTGGACGCGGGCGCACGGTTGACCGTCTGCGCGGGCTTTTTCACCTGGCCGTTCGGGTCAGGCTTCTCGGTGGCCACTGGTTCCTGCTTGGAGGTTTCCTCGACCAGCACCACCGGGCGCACGTACTCGCGCAGCGTCAGCTCGGCCTCCAGCCAGATCAGGGTACCGTCGCGCATCACCTGCCGGGTGGTCACACGCACATCGGTAGGAACAAACCAGCCTTTGTAATCACCGTTGGCGAACACCAGCGGCAACGCCTCATGGCGCGTGATTGCACCGCGCAGTTTGAGCATCTCCAGCTCCGGGTCGCAGAACCCGGCATGGAACACCAGGCTCCAACTCACTTCGTCCAGGTTGTCTCCCACCCATTGCAGACGTGGCTTGCCTTCAATGAGCGCGTGCTCTGCGTAGTTCGCCGAGAAGTTCGCCTCCATGCCCTCGAAGTAAGTGATGAGGTCGAAGGTGATTTCCCCCAGCAACGCGTGCTGCGACACGCCGCCGCGAGTGCGCGTCAGCTCATGGATGATCTGGGCCACCGTGCCCATGCCGAAATTGCCTACCGGCGTCATGATCGCCATTTAGAACGCCCTCCGTTGTTGCTCGGCCTGCAAGCGCCGAATCATCTGTTCCAGTTCGCGCATGGAGAGCTTCAATCCCTCCTGCACCTGGCCGCGCACGTCGCCGCCGCCGTTATCACCACCCACGCTGATGCTGGGCGAAAAGTGAATCGTCATCCCGCCCTGGCCAACGCCCGCAGAAGCTGCCGTACTCGGCGCGCTCTCACGGCGTGATAGCACCTGATTCACCTCACCAGCCCGTTGCATCGCGGCGGGAACAACAGGCTGCGCGGCCTGCATCGGAGACTCCAAGCGCGGTAGCTCAAAACGCACCGGGCTGGGTGCATTGGCCTGGGGCATCGGCACAGACGCGACAAGCCGCGCCGCAGGCAACGCTGCCATGTTCAGCCCTGGCAGCTCCAAGCGTGGCAACTCGATGCGCGGCAGCGGCGGCATGGACACCATCGGCGTCTGAATCGGCATCGGAGCTACCTGGCGTGGCAGTTCCGCACGGGGCATAGACATCTGCGGCATCACCACCGGCGCGGCGGGCCTGGCTGGTTGCGAGGCATCCGCTTGACGCGGAGCCTCCAGGCGCGGCAACTCAATGCGCGGCACCGTCACGGAAACGGTAGGCTGCGGGGCCAGCGCCGGAGCAGCCTGCGGCATCGGTGCAGGCGACGCCGCCTGGCTGGATGGTTGGGATACGTCCAGTCGCGGGACACCCATGCGCGGCAGCTCGACGCGCGGCATGGTGGCGGGCGCGACCAGCCGCAGAACCTGCGCTGCAGGCGCTTCTAGGCGCGGCGGTTCAACCGGCTGGCGCGTCTGGATGGAGCTGTTCACCCCCGCGACGGCAGTGTTGCTCGCAGCGACCGCACCGGCCAGCGCCACCCCGGCCAGCCTGCCCGCCGCGCCTTGGACGCCCGGCACGGATTTCAGGATGCCTAGCGCCGCGCCATCGCCGATGTTGCCGCCGAAGCCCATGAATACCCTGGACGGTGACTGGATGCCCAGCAGATTGGTGAACTTCGACTTGAGGCCGGAGGCGAAGTCACCGATGGCTGTGACCGCTCCGCCAATGGCCGATTTGATGCCGTTGGTCAGCCCGCTGATGATGTTCGTACCGAAGTCGGTGAAGTTCTTCGGCAGGTCAACGCCGAACCAGGACAGCACGCCGGAAAACGCTTTATAGAAAAGTCCCATCGGCGACCAGTTCACGATCAGCTTGCCCACGCCCGCGATGCCGCCAGAGAAGGCGCTGGTGATCTGGTTCCAGATGCCGGTGAAAATCGACGTGACGCCGTTCCAGGCACTCACGAAACCCGACCTGATGCCGCTCCATAGGCCAAGGAAAAAGCCCTTGATCGGCGTCCAGTAGCGATAGACCAGGTACGCACCGGCCGCGATGCCGGTGATGATGAGGCCGATGGGGTTCATCAGCATGGCGCGGCCCAGCGCAATCACGGCAACCCTCGCCACACCCAGCGCCCCCAGCAACGGCCCGCGCAGCACGCCACCCAGCCAGGCCGCGCCGCCGCCGATGCGGGTCATGAGCGAGAAGACCTGGAGGCCGGAGACCAGCACGCGACCGAAGGACATGGCCACACCCAGCGCGAAGAAGGTGGTGATCGCTGCGCCCAGGCCCAGCACCAGGAAGCCCAGCGCCTTGGTGGCGCGCGGGTTGCTGTCGGCAAACTCTGTCAGCCAGCCGGTAGCGGTGTTCAGCACATTGATGAGTGGGTGCAGCGCCTGCACCACTGGCCCGGCCAGGGCTGCGCCCAGGTTCTCCAGCGAGCCGCCCAAGGCTTCGATTGTGTTCTTGCTGCTTTGCGTGGTGCGTTCGATGCGCTGTTGCAGACTGGCTTGCTGCGCCATGCGCTCCTGCGCGGCGCGGAACCCGGCCATGCCTTGCTCGGCCAGAATCATGGCCGGGCGGCCCGCTTCCGCGCCGAACATGGCCTCGGCCACTTCCATCGCCGCCTTGTCGCCCAGCTTGTCCTTGATGGTCTTGAGCTTCTCCAGCTCCGTGACCATGTGGTCGAGGCCCGCGAAATTGCCCTTCTTGTCGAAGAAGTCGAAGGTGATTCCCGCGTCCTCCATCAGCCCCTTGGCGTGACCTTTCATGCCTTTCTTGGCGTCCTCGATCATCTGCGGCCCCTTGGCCAGCCGCGAGAGCATCATCGAGAAGTTAGTACCGAACGAGGAACCCTCCAGGCCGACCTGCGCGGCCATGCCCTGGATGGCCAACATCTTGTTGGTGTTGTCGATGCCGGAGATACCAAGCTGGTTGAGCATGGGCGCCTGGTAGGCGCTGGCGGCCATGAGGTCGGACGGCTTCATGCCGAAGGCGAACTTGGCCCGCTGCATGGAGTCGGCCATTTTCGTCAACTCGTCGTCGGATAGCTTGTAGGCTTCGCGCAGCTTGGCCGCCATCTCACCGGCTTCCTCGGTTGGCATCCGCAGCACAACCGACAGGTACGAAGCCGCCTTTAGGCCGCCACCCAGCACCGACTCGACTGCCACTCCTTGCTCCATGAGCGCGCGGGCGGTGCCGACGAAGTCCGCTGTGGTGCCCGGCAGCAAGTTGCCCAGCTCGATGGCCTGGCGCTTGAGCGCGTCGTAGGTACCGCCCACCTGGCCGTTCTTGTCCATCATGGCGACCTGGAGCGAGTTGAGCGCATCGTCCTGGCGGATGAACGCCCCCACAGGCGCACCCAGCGCCCGCGCTGTGCCGTAGGCCGCCATCGCATCGCCCCAGCGCGAGTTGAGGTCGGCGCGGGCTTGCTGCTGCGCGTTTTGCGCCGCCTTGAGCCTCTCGTAGCGGGTGGTCAGCCTGTCCACCGTTGCCTGCTCGTTGCGCATGGCCTGGGTAATGCGGCGGCGATGTTCAGACAGGTTGCGCGTGGACACGCCATTCTGTTCCAGGGCCGTGCGCAGCCGTTGCAGACGCTCGGTCTGACGCATCACACCCTCGGTCATGCCCTGGCCCTTGTCGCGGGCTTCCTTGAACTCCTTGGTCAGCTCCTTGAGGTTCCTATCGGCCTGGCTGACCTGCTCGCGCAGCGTCTTGAGCTTGACGCGCTGCTCATCGGTGGCTCGGCCAGTCTGTCCGGCCAGTTCGGTGCGATAGGCTTGCAGCGACTCGGTAGCTGCCTCCTGTTCGATACGGGCCATCGCCACGGAACGGCCCAAGGACGTGGTAGCAGTCTGGTGCGCCTGGAGCTGTTCCTTGGCCTGTTGCAGTTCCTTCTTCTGCACGGCGAAGGCGTCCACGGTTTCCAGGCCAAGTTCCTTCATCCTGGATTTGGCCTCTACCACCTTTTTTTCTATACTGCCGAGGTGGCCTACCACAGTCCCGATGGTGGTGGCAACAGCACCGGCTCCCATCGAAGAAAAGACAATTCCGAGGGTTAACGACTTCGACATGAAAGACTGGCTCCAAAAATCGTGGCAGGAAGCAGGCGCTCAAGCGGAACGCGATACCGCTGACGCCATGACGCTGCCCTGGGCGCAATGCTCCGGGGTGGTTGGCTACCTGCTGGCGTTCTTGGGTACGGTGCTCGGCCTTCTGTTGACCTCCATCCCTGGAGCCATCGGCGGCGGAATCATCGGCTACGTCCTGGGTCTGGTGCTCTGCCTCCCGCTGCGCTGGTTGGCCTTGCTGGTTCCCACTCCGTTCGCCTGGCTGGCCCGCCGCCTCGGCTACGTCCGGTAAGCCGCTGCGGCGGCCTCGGCCTGCTTCACCGCCAGGCCCACCCACTTCTCAAAGTCCCACCACTCCAGCTCGTAGATTTCCGAGGGCTGGAAGTGGAACCACTTGGCGAGCAGTCCGCACGCCTCCCACAAGGTTTCATCAGGTAGCGCGGGGCATCCACAGACTTTGAAATGCCGCCTGGACGATGGCCAGGTCGGCCAAGTCCAGCTCCTCGATGTCTTCGACGGTGAGCTTCTGCTCGGACAGCATCGCCATCAGCACCAGCTCGCGCCGGGCCGGGTCGGATTCGATGCGCTGGGCGGCCACCATGTCCTTGGCCTTGCCGCGCCGGAAGCTGATGGTCTTGACCTCACCGTTCGGCGTGGCCAGCGGCATTGCCAGATCCACGCTCGCGGGATTGGCGGGCGCTGCGGTGTTCTTCGTGGTGTCGCTCATGGTCAGCCTCCGATGTTGGTGCGGTACAGGTCGAGTTTGTCAACGCCGCCGACCTTGTAAATGTTGGCCATCGCATCGACTTCCAGCACGTCCGCGCCATTGACCTGCTGCTTGATGTAGGTCGCGTAGAACTTGCTGCTGAACTCGGCCTTGTCGTTCTGCTTGAAGTCGCCGGTCGGCACCTCGTAAAACGAGGCGGTGAGAAACACCACGTAGGGCACCTGTTGGGTGCGGCCTTGACTGGTGTAGGTTTCCAGGCTGCCGCGCGCCTGAAGCTGCACCGGGGTGAACGGGTCGAGCAGCTTGGGCCACACGTTGGCGTAGAACGAGTTCCACTTGATCTCGCCTTCCAGCGCCTCGAAGCCGCTGGGCAGCTTGATCGCGCCGACCATGCCCACGGCCTTGTGCTCGGCCATCTTGAACTTCACCACCGGGAGCTTGAACTCCTCGGCCTGGCCCAACAGGCTGTTGCCGTCGATGTAGATGTTCGCGTTGTTGAGCGTGTTTACTTGAATACCGGCCACGATTGGCTCCTTTCAGATTGGTTGGATGTTCAGGAGGACTTCGTGCCCAACTGGTTGAGGTAGTCGATGTTCACGATGGACTTGTAGGTCACGCGCTCGGCAGGCGTCGGCGGCATGAAGTCGTAGGTGAACGTGACGTGGCCCGCCGCCAGTTCCGTGGTTTCGTTGTCCGCCGGGTCGAACCACACCTTGCCGTCGATGATCGCGCCGTCTGCCTTGAGCTTGCGCATGAAGGCGTTGCAGCTTTCGACGATGGCGTCGATGAGCGCGTTGTCCAGCGGGCGGTCGATGTACTGGAGCGTGTAGTACTCCAGGCTCTCCGCGATCACGTCCGCCGTGCGCAGCACGTTGATGAAGTTCTTGGGATGCGTCTCGCTGGGGAAGGCCGCACTGCGGTTTCCCCACAAGCGGATGCCCGTGCCGTAGCTGTTGAACACCGTGATGATGCCAGCCTCGTTCAGCAGGTTGGCCTCGCTGTTCGGGTCGTTAATCATCGCGTCGATGGGCGTTTCCACGCCGGTCACGCCGAGCAGCTCGGTGTTCGAGGGCGACCACCAGTAGCCGTTCTCCTGGTCTTTGCGCGAGAGCGCGCCAGCGGCATAAGTCGCCAGGTCGGCCAGCACTTCGGTGTCGGTCGCCGTGTCGTAGTCCTTCACGTGCGGGAAGCACAGGCCGATGCGGCGCGAGCTGGTGTTGAAGTTGATGCTGCCGGATGGCCCACGCCCGGTGATCGCCTGCTGGAACGTGGTGCCGATGGGGGCGGTCACGAAGCCAAAGGCGCGAATGCTGTTCATCAGCGCACCGAGTTCGGTGGCCACCGAGTTGAGGGTGCTGAACACCGGCGCGATGATGATCTTCGGGTAGTACCCGAAAAGCTGGTAGCTGTCGCGGAACGCCTTCATGCCCGTGCGCTGGCCCGCCCCATTGATGGTGCCGATGATGTCCGAAGGCTGCACCAGCGTCGGGTTCGCGTAGGTATACGACGCCTTCAGCGTGGTGGGAGCGGCTACGGTACCCGCAGGGATGCTGCCGGAGCTGATGCGCTGGCCGGTGCCGGTTGCCGGGTCGAACGTGTAGTCGGTGTCCTTGATGTAGGTGGTGGAGCCTGCCGAGTTGGTCAGCGTGATGGCACTCACCACGGCGGCATGGCCCAACGAGAACTTGCCGTCCTGGTCAACAGTCACGGTTTCCGGCGCAGCAAGCGTGGTTTTGTGCGTGGCCGGGTCGAGCACGTTGATAACGATGGCGACCGTGCCCTTCTGCTTGTAGATGCGGTTGAGCGCCTTGAGGATGGTGCTGCCGGGAATGTCCTGGCCGAATTGCGCGAAGTCGCTCTCGCTGGTGACGAGGATGGGCGTGTTTACTGCCCCGGCCGCCGCCGTGCCGACGATACCGACCACGGCGGTCTTCACCAGCTTGACGGGGCGCGGGCCGCTGTCGATCTCGATGGTCTCGACGCCGTGCAGAAAATTTGCAGCCATTGGAATCTCCTTTCAGTTACTTGGTCTTGCCCGACTTCTCGGTCGCGGCCGTGGGTTCAGTGGTGGCGGGCTGTTCGACCTGCACCGGCGCGGTCTGCACCGGCGTGAGGCGGCCCTTCTGCACCAGCACGCGCACCAGATCGTGATCGGCGGGCAGCTCGACCTCCTGGTTGTTCCAGAGCAGCACGTCCTGGTCGTTGAGGTTGCCCTTGCCGTCGCTCACCTTGAGCGTCACGGCGGAATCGGGGCCGGTGTAGAGATAGCGAGACATAAGCACTCCTTCGTTTAAGTGGTTTCAGGTAGCTGCACAGCGGGTTCGGAGAGCGCCGGTGCGGCGTCCTCATTGGTGACGCCCCACGGCCCAGGCGGGCGGGGTCGGTTGGCCACGGTGGTCATGGGAATGGCAAAACGCAGGCTGTAGCCCCACGTGCCCTCGACGTAGTCGTCGAACTCGACGCTGATGATTCGCACCTGGCCTGAAGCGAACTGCGGTACCCACCCCATGAGTGCTTCACGGCAGGTTTCGAGCAGGTCATAGATGCCGACGCCCAGGGCAGCCTCCGCCGAACCTGGAACATTGGCTTCGCGCAGCGTGCGGGAGATCAGCCCCATCTCGAACTCGTCCTCGTAGGTCACCAGTTGCCCGGCGGTCGCGCGGTGTGTGAACTTGCTGCCGCGATAGATGACCAGTGCCGCGCCGTGGGGATGGGCCATGCGGTAGTCGCGTGGGCGCTCCGGCCAGGCACGCACATCCACCTTCGGATGCGCCTGGCCCTGCAGCGTGAGCGCCGCAGACAGGCGGGCCACGATGGCGTTTTCCAGATCACCGACCGTGCTCATCAGCGGTTCCTCCGGCCGAACAGCGACGGCGGCTGGCCGAACTGCGGCATACCGGCCGATTGCGATGCAGGGTTGTCGGCCACGTCAGCGCGCAGCTTCGCGCCAGGCAGGGAAACGTCGCCACAGCCGATGGCCTTGAGCAGCTTCACTACGTCTTCGTAGCGTTGGCGGGCATCCTTGATATCGTCGGCAGGCCGCAGCGTTTGCAGCCGGTAAATGGCGATGTCGCACGCGCAGCGCACCAACACCACCGGCGCGGCCATCGGTTCACCGCTGATGCTTACCAAGGGCAGCACGTAGCGGCGGTCGAGCCAAGCGTCGATCTCGGCGGCGGCATCAGCCAACGCCTGCTCGGCGCGGCCTGCATCCAGAGCTTGCGCGTCAGGGTCGGTGATAAGCCGCAGGTCGCGCTCGGCATATCGCTCGGTGAGTTGAGTAAAGGTGGCGTAGTCCATGTCGCCACTTTGCCGAGTGCCCCGACACAGAGACAGTAAAGGTCTTTAGTTTTTGCCCGGTGGTGGGCAGGCGGCAAGCGGCCGGTTTCGAAGGGTTTGTCCCCACTGCTGCACCCTGTTGCCAGTCGTAGACCATCAAGAGGGGCACCCGGCCGTTTGCGAACGATTCGCTGGCGCTCAAACGCCACGGCCTATACAACGGGGGCACCACAGGGGTACGGCGGGCTTGTAGGGCCGCACAGCGCGCCGCCGAAAAAAAGCCCGCGCCGGGATACGACGCGGGCAAACTGCCAGGGAGAAGGCCAGGTGGCGTTGAGGCAGGAAGATCAGCTTGCCCGGCTGGGGCGCGGCGTGCCGTTGAGGTCGGCCAGCGCATCGGCCTCGGTCAGCACTGGGCGGGCCAGTTCGTCACGCAGGCGGAAGCCCAGCAACTCGTAGACCTTGCTCACGGCGTCCTTGCGGGCCTCGGTACGGCCACGCTCGGCACTATGCTGTGCCGGGTCGATAGCACCGTAATTGATGCCGACCACCTTGGTGCCGTTGCGCAACGTCAGCACGGCGAACGTCACACGCTCCAGGCCAACCCACGACGCAGGCGCGGTGCCGAGCTGGGATTCGCCGAGCACGCCATCGGCAGCGGTGAAGCAGAACTCGCTGACGACTTCCGCTTCGACATCGGCCGGAGTGACACGCGGGCCGTTCACTTGAGTGGCTTCCATGTTCATACCTCCACGATCTCGACCGCCTTCACGTCGAGCAAGGATTGCAGTTGCTTGCCGCCGACCTCGAACGAGGCATCGCTGCCGGGTTCATAGACCTGGCCATCGTGCTCGACGCGCACGATGGGCCGGACTGTCTTGGCATCGCCCTGCGCGGGCTTCACCTTCTGCTCGGCCTGGGCCTGGCCTTCCGGTTGTGCGCTGGTCTGCGCGGTATCGGCTTGCACAGTGTCGGCCTGCACGGCTTCGGCCTGCGGCTTGTCGCCTTCGCCTTCCGGCAACTGGACGGGTTCCTTCTTTGCCATCGTCGCCCCCTTACGCCACGGCGTTCTGGAAGAAGTAGCCCAGGTCGCGGGCGCAGATGACTTCCTTCACGCGCTCGCCGGAGCGCACGCGCTGGGAGCCAGTCAGGCCGATCTTCGGTTCGTCGATGCTGCCCGCGATCTTGTTGCCCCAGGCGGCAGTAAAGCCGTAGGTCACGCCAGCCTGCGGGCCTGCGGCGCGGTCGCGGTACAGGAAGGCCGCGTGCTTGCCCCACACGCGCGACATGGTCGCGGCCTGGCCCTTCTTGGCCTGGTTCACGAAGCCCGCGCCGACCAGCACTTCTTGCAGCTCGAAGAACTCGGCGAACTCCTGGCGCGACACCATGCCCGCGCCCTGCGCCGTGCCCTTGATGGCCTGCACGATCAGCTTGTGGCGGCGCAGCTTCGTCCAGGTCTGCTGGCCGAACACGGCGATGTTCGGGCGGATGATCGGCGAGTCGAGCGCGTCGCCGATGGAGGCCACCGGGTCGGACGAATCGTGCGACCACTGGCTGGTGCCCGACAGCGTGGCCTGGTTGTTGGCCGAGAAGCTGGCCGGGTTGAACACCTTGGAAGCGACACGCTGCTCACGGCCCAGGTTAACCAGGTTGGTCAGGTAGGCCGTGGACGTGCCGAGCGGATCGACGCCCTGGTTGTCGGCTTCGACGTCCTCGTTCGGCACGATGTCGTCGAGGCCGTGGTCTTCGACCTTGTCAGTACGCTCTTCGGCCTTGAACTCGACTTCGTTGGGCACCGACTTGCGGCCCACGCGGGTGTCAGGGACGGTGAAGCCTTGCGCCAGGTCGTACTCCAGCCACTTGAACTCCTGCGAGGTCGGCGTGCGCGGCAGGACGCTGTCGGCGATCAGCACCACGTCCGGGTTGCGGTACGCGATGGCGATGGCGGTCAGCTTCGGGTCGATGGGAAACGGGCGAATTGCCATGTGAATCTCCTATGTGTGATGAGGGTTAGGCAGCGCCCTGGAACACGCCGCGCGCGAGCAACACCGGGGCGATGTCGCCAGCGACCGCGCTGACCTCGGCGAAACCGATGATGTGGGCGTTGACGTTCGCCGCAGGCGCGGCGACCACAGCCTTGCCGTTGGCGTCCGCCGCGACCGGCTGGCCGCGCGCCACGGTGCCGCCAAACTCCACGTCCGCGAGACCGGCGCGAACCACGTCCACGCGCTCGCCCGCGACCACGGGCAGTTCCGCGTTCACACCGATGACCAGGTCGGTGCTGGCCGCAGCCTGCGCGACGCCACCATCGGCCGCGCCGAACTTGACGATGCGGTAGGCCGCAATGTCGCCCTCGGCGGTGTAGTTCTTGATGAGGGTGGGATTGCCCATTGCTTACGCTCCTTTCGTGACGTGGGCCACGGCCGCAGCCGTGGAAACGGTGACACCGGCCTGGGCCTGTTCCTGCTGGTACTTCAACGCGGCCTGGGCGATAGCGTTGGAGTCCTTCACGTCCAGGTCGCCGCCGCCCGCAGGCGGAGTGCCGCCGGTCTGCGTGCCTTTGAGCGCGGCCAGCGGCTTGGCTTCTTTGAGGAAGGCTTGCAGCGCCGCCAACGGCTGCGCGCGCCAGTAGGCTTCGTTGGGCGGCAGGATGCGCGCGTCGGACAGCGCGGCGGTCATCAGGCGTTCGTGCTCGGTCTTATCGCTGGTGGACTTGAGTGCGGCCAGTTCGGTGGTGAGCTTCTGGTGCTCATCCAGCGGGATGTGCTTGGCTGGGTCGAACTGGTTGGCCTTCAGCGCCGCGATCTGCTGCTCCTGGTCGCGGGCTTTCTGCACCAGCGTGGAGAGCTGCGCGAGCGCGGTGTCGTCGCCGGTGTCCAGGGGCAATCCCAGGGCCACCAGCACCTTGGTTTTTTCCATGATGGGTTCCTCGTTGGTAGTCCTGCCAGAGCCGGGCAGTCGGCGTAGCGAATCGTTGGTGAGCGCAGTGATCTCTCCCAGCGCGCCGAGCGCGGGCTTGTTGGTGAGAGCAACGCTATGCAGGCCGAGCACCATGCCGGTCTCGGCGTCGAAGATGAGAATGGGCGAGATGTAGAGGTACTCCTCGCCCTCCAGGTGCGCGCGGCCAGCGGCCGTCCAGCTCACATGCGCGAGCATCCCCACGCCAGGCGAATACTCCAGCGCGGTAATCCAGCCAGCAGCGGGCGCGGGTTGCCCGTTGTCTGCGGCCTTGAGGGTTTGGTGTTCGTAGTCGATGGGGAGCTTGACGCCGCCCGCCTTGAAGGTG
This sequence comes from Pseudomonas sp. NBRC 111143, assembly GCF_001320965.1. Lineage (NCBI taxonomy): Bacteria > Pseudomonadati > Pseudomonadota > Gammaproteobacteria > Pseudomonadales > Pseudomonadaceae > Pseudomonas > Pseudomonas sp. NBRC 111143. The sequence continues at coordinate 29,853 of NZ_BCBT01000029.1, forward strand.
GCGGTGACGGCAGCGGCGGCCGTGGCGTCCAGGAACCACGTCTTGGCCGTGACCCCTTCCATGTTGCCGGGGCGGCCGTCGAGGGCATCGAAGTGCCCATCGGGAATCACGCGCATCCGGGCAGGAGCGGTGCGCGTTGCGCCTTGGCCTTCGAGCACGATCTCGAAGGCCAGCGCTGCTACTTGTCGGTTTGCGGTGCTTTTGTCCATGCCGCCACTTTGCCGAGCGGCATGGGCGGCAGACAGTAAAGGCTTTTAGTTTTTGTGCGACCGCATTTTCTTCACGCAGACCTCGTGCATGGTCGCTGTGTCCACAACGCCCAGCAAGTTCTCAGTCGCGCCACCGTTGCCACGGACGATGTCAAAGTCGAGGGAATACAGCGGCGGCTGCTTGTTGTAGCCGCCTTCGCAGCGCAACGCGATGGTCTGCGACTTCGTCAATGGCCCCACTTTCTTGAGCACGTCGCTCAAGGCCACGTCTTCGGCCCGGAACTTCAGCACGGGATTCTCTGCCGCGCTGGTGTCCATCACCAGCACCGACACCTGCCGCTTCTCTGGTGGCGGCACGTCGTCAGCATCCTCGCCACAGGCAACAAGGCCCACGCAGGCCGCCAACGCGAAAACAACCCTCAAATTCATTTCACCCCCCTTGCACTCAATGCGTGTGCAATGCGCCCGCGCAGCGCCGCCGGTTCTGGCGTCGCATCGGCACTCCACTCCGGCCATAGCTCATCGAGCAGCTCATGGAAGCCAACCTCCGACAAGCCGGTCTCGCGCTTGTGCAGCTCATCCGCCAGCAAGCTGGCCAACACCTTCATCCGCAGCAACTGCGCTGCTGGCGTGGTGTGTTCCTCGCCCTTGCGCACGCCAGTCGTGATGTAGCCGACATCAGCTCCGGCCTCCGCGATAGCGGCCAGGTACTTCGCATCCGGTTGCCGCTTGTCGTTCTCGTAGTTGGTCTGGGCGCTGATCTGCACCCCGGCCAACGCCGCGAAATCAGTCTGGTTTAGACGGAGCCGCTTTCGCTCCTCTTTCAATCTGCATCCGATAGTCATTAAACCTCCAAATGAGTAAAAACAACTTGATCTTTTACTCGTTCGAGTAAATAATCACCACCATCACCAACCAAAACCACCAGAGGCCGAACCCATGACCCAAGACCAAATCGACCGGAAGATCGCCGCCTTTCGCGCCGACCTGGACGCTCGCGGTGAGTCGCTCTCCGACTACTGCCGCCGCAAGGGGCTGGACTACGACGCCATGTTCATGGTGCTGCGTGGTCGCTCCAAGGGCAAACGCGGCAAGGCGCATCAGGTGTTTGTCGCTCTCGGCCTCAAGCCGAACCGAGCCGCCTGAATTTTCGCACGCTGCAAATCATTTTCACAGGAGAACCTTAATCGTGAGCACACCAATCAAGACCAGCCAGACAGCAGCCAAGGTGCTCGATGTCCTGGCTGCACTGCTGGGCCACTTCGCCAACGGCATGACGCCCACCGATCTGTCGAAGGCCACCGGCCTCGATCCCAGCGCCATCACCCGTTACGTCGCCACGCTCGAAGAAAAGGGCTTTGCCGAACGCATCCCGGAGACCGGGCGCATCCGCCCCTCGGTGCAGTTCGCGCGCCACGCCGTTTCTATCCTCCGCAGCCTCGACGCCGCCCGCGAGCGTATCGAGAACATCCAGACCCGCCTGACCAATCACTAAGGAGAAGAACATATGGCCCGCACCGCAACCAAGATCGCACCCGCCGCCGAAGTCGTCACTGACGCCGACCTGCCGGGCCTGCCTGCCGCCACAGTAGCCGCCAACCAGCTCGCCGTCATGCACAGCAAGCAAGAGGCCGCCGCGCAGGCCATCGCCACCGAAATCGGCTACGAAGGTTCCCTGACCATCGGTGCCCTGGAAGATGAAATCCGCTTCTACCAGCGCCGCACGGTGGAATCACTGTTGGAGCTGGGCAAGCGCCTGCTGGTGCTACGCGAGCTGACGCCGCACGGTGAGTTCGAGAAGCGCGTGGAGTTCCTCGGCTTCAGCTACAGGTCAGCCGCGCGCTTTATGCAGGCCGCTGCCAAAACGGCGAAATCTGCCAATTTGGCACTTTTGAGCACCCAGGTGAAAAGTGCCAGCGCCTTCCTGGAGCTTGTTACTCACGACGATGACGTGCTGGAGAATCTGAAGGACATCGACGACATCGACCGTATGAGCGCGGGCGAACTACGGAATGCCATCCGCAGCCTGCAAGGCGATCTTGAAGCCAAGGACGCTGTCCTGGACAAGACGCAGAAAAAGCTCACCAACCTCCAGGTACAGCTCAAGAAGAAGGTGGTCGCCGACACGGACTGGCCCGACGCGCTGGAGCCGGTTTCCGACCAGGTCGCCGCCGCCGGTCGCAAGATCGCCCAGGCCATCAGCGAGCTGGAGACCTGCCGCATCACGTTGTTCGAGGTTGCGCAGGACATTCCCGAAGAACAGCGCCCGAAGTACGAAGCGGCGCTGGCCCACATCGCCGAGGTGTACGAGCAGGCGCTCTCGCGGGCAGAAGCGGGCCTGACCAAGGAACGCACCACCTTCGACAAATCGCTGGGCGCATACGCGCCAGAAGCGGCCTGAAGCGCAGGAACTCGATATGGCCCATCAACTCGCTCCAGACCTGCTGCAAGAGCTATTCGCCTTGCGCGACCGCATCGCTGCGGCCCCGCACGGTTGCGCGACCGAGCTGGTGCATAACTTTGCCAGCCTCATCGGCCGGAACCCCTCGACGGTCTACACCTGGCTGCGCACCCATGCAGGCTATCGCACCGGCCGCAAGAAGCGCGCCGACGCGGGCACCACTGCGCTGCCGAAGGAAACGCTGCACTTCATCGCAGCGGCCAAGCGCGAAGGCATCCGTGGCAACGGCAAGGCCACGCTGCCCACGGCGGTGGCCATGAACATCGCGCACACCAACGGCATCGACGTAACCGTCTCCGAGGGCCGCGTCAACGCGCTGCTGCGCGCCGCTCGCATGGACGCCAAGGCGCAGGCCGCCGCCCGCAACCACATCACGCTGCGCAGCCTGCATCCCAACCACCTGCACCAGATCGACCCCTCGCTCTGCCTCATCTACTACACGCCAAAGGGTCAGGCGATCATGCGCGACGAGGAGTTCTACAAGAACAAGCCCGCCAGCATGGACAAGGTGCGGCTCAAGGTCTGGCGTTACGTCCGCTACGACCACGCCAGCGGCACCATCGACGTGCGCTACTTCGAGGCCGCTGGCGAGAATCAGCACAGCCTGTTCGAGTTCCTGCTCTACACCTGGGGCCAGCAGTCCGACCGCATGTCGCACGGCGTACCCAAGATGCTCTTGTGGGACAAGGGCAGCGCCAACACCAGCTTCGCCATCAAGAACCTGCTCGACGCCCTGGGCGTTGACCACGAGACACACGCCACCGGCCACTCCTGGGGCAAGGGCGGCGTCGAGCAGGGCAACAACCTGGTGGAAACCCACTTCGAGTCCCGCCTGCGCTTCGAGCCAGTGGAGAGCGTCGAGCAGCTCAATGCTTCGGCGGCCCGCTGGGTACGCGACTTCAACGCCAACGCCATCGAGAAGGTCGATTGCCGCCTGGTGCGCGCCAGCGGCCAGCCGATGGTGCGCGACGACCTCTGGCAGCTCATCATGCGCCACCCCGGCGCACTGGTGCAGATGCCGCCGCGCGAGGTGTGCCAGTGGTTCATGGCGGGCCAGGAACTGACCCGCCAGGTACGCAACCTGAAAATCACCTTCGCTCACCCCGAGCTGGGGCGGCGCGCCAGCTACGACCTGAACCCCTGGGCCGAGTTCCTGGGCAATGGCCAGAAGGTGCGCGTCACACCGCTGCTCATGCAGCAGGGCGCGCTGCGTATCGAGATCGACCGCCTGGGCGCGGAACCCCTGCTGGTGCAAGTGGAGCCGGAGCGCGAGTTCGACGAATACGGGCGGCCCCTGTCCGCGCCGGTAGCGGGCGAGGAGTACGCCCGCGCGCCGCAGACCGCCAGCGAGCGTGCCGCGAACACGCTGGCCGCTGCTGCCTGGGGCGATGGCACCACAGTGGATGAGGCCGAGAAGAAGCGCGCCGAGCAGGCCCGCCCCTTCGGCCACCTCAACGATGGCAAGGGCTTGGTGGCGCACAGCCACCTGGGCCAGGCCGACCTGCCGCGCCGCCTGGTACCCAACGCCGGGGAAGTTCAAACGCCCCAGGTGCAACAGCTCCAGAGCAAGGCCGCATCGGTGCAGATGATGCTCACCGTGCCGGAGGCCGTTCGCGCCATCAAGGAGCGCCTGGGCGATGCCGCCCCTGCCGACCTCTACAGCCAGGTCAAAGCCGCCTTCCCGGACGGCAACGTGCCGCAATCGTGGGCTGATCAGTGGGCCATCGCACCGGCGGCAACGGGCACTCATGGCAGCAGCGTGATTGAGCTGAGGAGGTTCCGATGAGATACCCCGACAGCAAACCCACGCCCCTCAAGCTCAAGGCTCTGCTCAAGCGCATGAACGTGGCGCAGGCGCAGTTCGCCCGCACGCTGGGCATCAGCGCAGGAACCTTGGCCGACATCCTCAATTGGGGCTTCCAGCCTGCCAAGGGCTGGCCCGCTCTGCGCCAAGCCATCCGCATCGAACTGGCCCGGCTGGGCGCGTCCGAGAAAGCCATCGCCACCGCGTTCGAGCACCGCGCGGGCACCCCGAAAAACCGAGACGCCGCAGAGCGTTCCACCACCGCGCCCACGTCCGACGCGGCCTCCTCATCAACTGCCAAGAAGGAAACCGACATGCTGCTGCAAAAACAAACTCTGACCCCGGCCACCCGCAAGCACTTCAACCTGGCCGCCGATCCGTTCAAGAACGACGTCACGCAGGCCAGCGACGTCTTCATCAGCCAGGACATCCGCTTCGTGCGCGAAACGCTCTGGCAAACCGCCAAACATGGCGGGATGCTCGGCATCGTCGGCGAAAGCGGCAGCGGCAAGTCCACGCTGGTCGATGACTTCAAAGACCGCCTGGTGCGCGAAGGCCGCGACCTAGTCGTGATCGAACCCTCCGTGCTCTACATGGAGGAGAACGACGCCAAGGGCAAGACGCTCAAGAGCGCGGCCATCGTGCAGGCCATCATCGACACCGTCGCACCTGGCGTTGCTCCTGCGCGTGACTTGGAAGCCCGCGCGCGCCAGGTGAAGAAGCTGCTCACCGCCGGACACCGCGCGGGCCAGCGCCATCTGCTGTTGATCGAAGAAGCGCACTGCTTGCCCAAGGCGACCCTGAAGCACCTCAAGCGGTTTTCCGAGATCAAGGACGGTCTCTCGCCCATGCTGTCCGTGGTGCTGATCGCACAGCCGGAGCTGCGCGCCCGCCTGTCGGTGAGCGACCCCGATGTGCGCGAGGTCGCCCAGCGGTGCGACATCGTCGAGCTGCCGCCGCTGGACGGCTACCTGGCCGAATACCTCAAGTTCAAGCTGGCACGCATCGGCGTTGATGTGGCCCAGGTCATCACGCCCGAAGGCATCGCCGCGCTGCGCGAACGCCTGACCTTCGCTCGCCGCACCGGCAACGCCAAGTCGGCGCAGTTGACCACCACCTACGTGAGCCTGGCATACCCGCTGGCCGTCGCCAACGCGCTCACCGCCGCCATGAACGTGGCCGCCAACCTCGGCGCTCCGGTGGTGGACGCCGACATCGTCAAGGAGGCGTGACATGGCCGCCGTCCTGCATCTCGTCCGCCCCATCGCCCATACGGAGCATGTCATGAGCAGAGTGTTCACCGAGGAGTTCGTTTCCCGCCTGGAGCTGGTCAACCGCGTCGCCCGCGAGTTGCGCGCAATGGGCTACCGCGTGGTGCAGGAGTCGCTGTACCCCGGCCAAACCGACCGGCCAACCATCACCGTGACGCCGGGAAGCACCAAGCAGCTCAAGCCGCTGCTGGAGCTGGGCCACGGCCGCACCATCGAAACCCAGGCAGATGGCAGCCGCCTCTGCTCCATCCACTACCAGGGCATTCGCGTGGCCTGGAAAGAAGTGCTACGGGCGAAGGAACTGATGCAATGAGAACACGCTGCCCGTCCTGCGGCGCGACCCTATCGCTCGACGCCCTGGTCGCCCACGAAGGCGCGCGTGAAGCCCTCGCCGCCGCCTTCAAGCTCTCCGGCACGCTCGGCGCAGCCCTGGTGCGCTATGTCGCGCTGCATCGGCCTGACTCCCGCGAACTGACGATGGAGCGCGTGGGCAAGCTGCTCAACGAGGTGTTGCCGGACATCCAGGCAGGGCGCATCACGCGCAACGGCCAGGTGTTTGAAGCGCCACAGGAAGCCTGGGTGTGGGCCATTGAACAAGGGCTGGCCGCGCGCGATGCGGGACGGCTCAAGACGCCCCTCAAGGGCCACGGCTGGCTCTACGAGGTAATCAGCGGCTATCGGCCCGCCGTAAACAACCTGGTGGTCGATGGTGCGCCGCGCCTGACCACCGGCAAGACCACGTCCAAGACCCTGTCGGGCATCGCGGCGCTGGAGAGTTTCAAGCATGGTGCCTGACTGGTTCCGCATCGTCATTGCCACCGGCTTGCAGAAGCTGCTGGCCCTGCGCCTGGCGGGCACTCCGCCAGAAGACGCCATCGTCGGCACCGCCGAGGTGTGGCTGGAGGCGATCTGGAACAACGGCTGCCGGTGGGATGAACAGCTCGACCGAGAGCGCCTGGAGCGCGCCTTCTTGGTGCTGTTCCGCGTCTGCGATCGCTGGCCGCCACCGAAGCTCTACCTCGACAACATCGGCGCTCGCGCACCACCGCGCCAGCTACCGCCGCCCCCGGTCTCGCCGGAAGTGCGTGAACAGAACCTGGCACGCATCCGCGAGTTAATGAAAGACCTCAAGAAAACGCTATCAATGAAGGAGCCACATCATGGCAACCAGAAAAAAGGCAAAAGCGGCACAGTGGGTGTGCCAGAGCAAGGAACTGACGATTGAAGCCATCCGCGCCCTTGGCGATGCGCAGCGCGAGCTGACGCGGGTGGAGACCGAGATCAACGACCAGATCGCGGCTATCACCGCCGGGCGCAAGGACGAGATCGAGGCGCTCAAGACGCGCATCGACACGCTGGCCGGTGGCATCCAGACCTGGTGCGAAGCGCACCGCGCCGAGTTGCTCGCGGGCGGCGGCAAGGAAGCCAACCTTATCACCGGCCTGGTCAAGTGGCGGCAGCGACCGCCCAGCGTCAGCATCCGCAGTGTCGATAAAGTGCTGGAGACACTGCGCTCGCTGGGCCTGGGCCGATTCATCCGTAGCAAGGATGAACCGAACAAGGAAGCCATGCTCGCCGACCCCACGGCTGTATCCGGCATCGCGGGTATCTCCATCGTGACCGGCGTCGAGGACTTCGTCATCGAGCCGTTTGAAGTCGAGGTCGCGTGATGAAGATCGCACACAAGGCTGCATTGGTGCTGCTGCTCACCGCCGTCCTGGGCTTCATCGCGATAGCCATCTACCAGCGCAACGTGGTGGCCTTTATCTGGTTTCTGTTCCCGCTGATCGTGTTCGGCACGGATGCCTACGAAACCTTCATCGCCGCACCGCGCAGGGCGGGGCTTTTCGACAAATACGGCAACCCCATTGTCGTCAAAAAAGTGGAGGACGTGTGATGAGCAGCCCCCTGCAACTCCAAGTCAACAGCAACGGTTCATGGAAAACCGTCGTTTCCTTCGGCCTCGGTGAACAAACAATGGAGCGCGTAAAGCACGCTGCACAGGCGCTCTATGAAGCTTCACCGACCACCTATTGGCGCATCACAACGGGCGAGGGACGCTCGCCCCGCGTGCTGGCCCTTATGGGCCGCAACACCTATGGGTTGTGGGCAACGAAGGGAGAACAAGCATGAATCACGACAACCTCATCAAATGCACGCGCTGCCGTCATGCCTGCATGGAATCGGCGTGGCTCGATGTCCCCTCCAAGAAATACGGTGGTTGCACGGAAAAGACATGCCCTCGTTGTGGCTGCAAAAGCTACTACGACATGACTCCACAGGTTGCCTGGTGCTGGGCTTCCGGCTTGATCGAGATCGGAAACCATCTGCCCGCCAGTAGCTTGGATGGTAGTGGAGCGATCTTGATCGCCGAAGGGCCACGGTACGCGCTGAAGGGTGCCATTGATGTCGCCGCCCGACACGGTAAGGGTGCCAGTGAGGGCAAATTGTTGGTGCCGGGGATTCCAGAGGCAGAGAACCAGAAAGCCGCGATCAGGGCGCTGTATCAATGGCTGGATTGGAACCGCAAATGCAGGCGTGGGAAGCGCGACGGCATCGTCTGGATTGAAGCGCCCTCATCGCTGGGAGCGGCCCTATGAAATCCGCCGCCCGCACCGCCGCTAATCAGGATGCTCGCCAGCGCCTCATACGTCTCATTCATGTGGGCAAGCGCGAGCTGGGCCTGGACGATGAGATCTACCGCGCGCTGCTCATGGGCAGTGTGCAGAAGGATTCCACCTCGGCCATGAGCGTGCCGGAGCTGGAGCGCGTCCTGGAGCGCATGAAGCGCAGCGGTTTCAAGGTGCGGGTCAAGTCGGCCCGGCCTCCTGCTCAAAGCAGGCCGGGCCGTCCTCTGGCGCAATACCCGGAGGCGCGGAAGGTACGCGCCCTCTGGTTGTTCCTGCACCAGTTGGGCGCGGTGAAGAACCCATCCGAGGAAGCCCTGGCGGCTTATGTGAAGCGCATCGCCAAGGTGGACGCACTGCAATGGACGAACGGCAACCAGACGGAAGCCCTCATCGAGACTTTGAAGAAGTGGGCCATGCGCTACCTGCCTGGCCAGGTGAGGGAAATGGCTCAAACCTTATCGGAAGCGATCAAGACCGGCAGCGTCACATTGAGCGACGAGGAACTGACCGGGCTGCGCTCCACGGTCGGCCTGGCGCAAACCCGGCAGACCTTTGACCCCATGCAAACTGCTTGGGATGCACTGAAAACAGCACTCGATAAGAGGGAGAAACCATGAAGCCAGAGAGCACGATGATGCACTTCCCGGATGGATACCCGGAACTGCTCGAACAGATCGGCCAGGTGATCTACAACCGGCTGGTCACACACGAAATTGCGCAAGCTACGTCGCTTGCGTTCACCATCACCGAAGCCATCCGCACGGAGATCGGAGGCGTTCAACAGTACATCCCGCGCGGCTTGTCCTATGAGCTGTCACAACGCGATGAGCAAATCTGGTCGGAGTTCAACGGGGACAACTACAAGATGCTCGCGCACAAGTACAACCTCACGGAAATGCAGGTGAGGAACATCGTGAAGCGGGCGCGGCAGCGCGACCTAAGCACCCGGCAGATGCCACTGCTGCCGGACGGAAACTAAAGCACTTTAATCGCATCACCGGGGAGCCGCCGCCATCATGACGGCATGAAAAATTCTCGCTCCCTAGACGATCTTTTGCCGCCCGTGCGCTCACGGGCGCAAGCCTTCCTAGCCGCGTGCAAGCAGGAGGGCATCGACATCCTCGTTACCTCCACCTACCGCGACCTGGAGAGCCAAGCTGCGCTCTACGCCCAGGGCCGAACCGCCCCCGGCAAGCGTGTAACCAATGCCAAGCCGGGCCAGAGCTATCACAACTGGCGCGTCGCCTTCGACGTGGTGCCTCTACGCGACGGCAAAGCCGTGTGGAACACCACCGGCGCTGACGGCAAATTGTGGGAACGCATCGGCCAACTCGGCGAGGCGGCTGGTCTGGAATGGGCGGGGCGTTGGAAGACATTCCGCGAATACGCTCATTTCCAGTACACAGGCGGCCTGTCGCTGGCGCAGCTCGCCGCTGGCAAGGTTCCGCAGGAGGTCGCCTCGGCATGAATCTCATCGACCTGGTCTCCCGCGACGGCCGCCTCTCACACACGAAGATTTGGGCCAACATCGGCTACGCCGCCGCCACCGTTTCGTTTGTGCGCCTGAACTGGGTGGGCCAGGCCGAGACGGAAGTCTGGTGGGCCTACCTATCCTGCGTTGCTGGTGCCGTCACGGCCTCGAAGTTCCTCTCGCTCAAGTACAGCGGCCCCGCTACCCGCGCCGCCAATGCGGAGGAGAAATCGTGAGCGCCGCCGTCATTCAGTTTTTCCGTGAACTGCCTTGGAAGCTGCTGGGCCTCACCGCCATCGTCACCGTATCCGTCATCGGTGGTTGCCATTACGGCGAATCCACCGTCAATGCCGCATGGGATGCCGAACGTGCGGCGGCAAAGCTGGCCGCCGCGCAAACCGCCACCACCCAGGCCGAGGTCACTACCCAGGTGGTGACGCAATACGTTGACCGCGTCCAGGTAGTGAAGGAGCGCGGCAAGGAAATCATCAAGGAGGTTCCTGTCTATGTTTCGTCTGCTGTTACCTGCGATCTGCCTGGCGGTTTCCGCGTGCTCCACGATGCCGCCGCCCAAGGCGAACTTCCCGACCCCGCCGGAGTTGCTGATGCGCCCGCCGCCAGCGTTGAAACCGCTGCCGCCACCGTCGTCGAAAACTACGCCACCTATCACGAAGTCGCCGAACAGTTGAAGGCGCTGCAATCGTGGGTCAACCAGCAGGAGCAAGCGCAATGACCATTCAAGTTGATTTTTGGCACTTGGTCGGTCTGCTGCTGGGCTTCATCGGCACCCTGGCTTCGTTCGGGAAGATTCTGCTGCGGCAACTCGACGCCCGCATCGACCAGCAAAACGACCGCGTGAGCAAGCTGGAAAACCAGCTCAACGAAACCCTGACCAAGCTGCCGCTGGAGTACCAGCGGCGTGAGGATGCCATCCGCTTCGAGACCGTGCTCAACGCAAAGCTGGATGCCATAGGAGCACGAATTGAACGTCTGATGGAGAAGTCTGTATGACCCCTGACCTGGAAAAAGCCCGGCGCGAAAACCTGCGCTGGCTCATCTTGTTGGCACTGAACTCCGCGCAGCCGGTGGGTACGAGCGAACAAGTGGTGCTATCGGCGATCACGCCGATGCTGCCCGACCTGACCACATTGGAGCTGCGCCGCAACCTCGACTACCTGGCCGCGCGCGAACTCATCACGATCACCGGCCGCGACTCGCAGCCGCAGTGGTTCTGCAAGCTCGACCGCTATGGCATCGACGTGGTCGAGTACGCGGTCGCATGTGAGCCGGGCATCGCGCGCCCGGCCAAATACTGGTGAGCCGCCATGCCTCGACGTTCCAAGGTGGAGGCGCTTCCCGCGCACGTTAAAGCCTGGCTCGACCAAGCGTTGGTGGAGAACAACTTCAGCCAGTACGAGCTGCTGTCCGCCGAGCTGGCCAAGCGCGGCTTCGAGATCGGCAAGTCCGGCCTGCACCGCTATGGCCAGGCGTTCGAGGAGCGCCTGAAAACCCTGCGTGTGGTCACTGAACAGGCACGCGCCGTAGTACAGGCCGCTCCCGACGACGATGGCGCTGTCAACGACGCCCTGGTGCGGCTCACGCAAGAAAAGATGTTCTCCATCCTGATGGAGATGGAGGTAGACCCCGACGCTGTCGATCTGCCGAAGCTGGCCCGCGCCGTGGCCGAGTTGGGCAAGGCTTCGGTCGCGCAGAAACGCTGGCAGGCCGAGGCCCGCAAGCAGGCGCTGGAAGAAGCTGCCGCGCGCGTTGACACCGCCGCCCAGGCGCGCGGCCTCAATGCCGACGAAGCCCGCTTCTGGCGCGAACAAGTCCTGATGGGCATGTGATGGGTATTCCTGCATCTCTCCCCGATACCGAGCGCATCGTCGAGTGGGACGAGCTGCCGGAGAACGTCCGCCAAATACCTCCTGACTTCGACCCATTTGCCGAAGGCGTGCTGATGAAGCACCAGTCGGACTGGATTCAGATGCAGCAGGACTTGGACATCTCGGTGTGCGAGAAAGGCCGCCGCACGGGTATCACGTTCGCGCAAGCACTGACCGACACGATCACCGCCGCCACCGCCAAGGAAGCGGGCGGCAGCAACGTGTGGTACATGGCCGACACGCGTGAAAAGGGTCTGGAATACATCGGCTATGTCGGCAAGTTCTCGCAGATCGTGGCGCGCGGCCAGGCAACGCGCATTGAGCAGCACATCTTCCTTGACCAGCGGGCCGATGGCACCAGCCGCGAGATTCAGGCGTTCCGCGTCCGCTTCGCCAGCGGGTTCCGTGTCACTGCACTTTCTTCTCGGCCGGAAAACATCCACGGCCTGCAAGGGCTGGTTGACCTTGACGAAGCAGCCTTGCACAAGGACGTTTCCAAGGTGCTCGAATCAGCGACGGCCCTGCTCATTTGGGGTGGCCGCATTCGCGTCTGGTCATCGCATCGCGGCAAGAAAAATGCCTTCCACCAGTTGGTGAATGACGTCCGTGCCGGGCGCTATGGGAAACGTGCCAGGTGCATCCGCATCACGTTCGATGACGCCGTGGCGAATGGCCTCTATGAGCGCGTTTGCGCCATGAAAGGCATCCCAGCGACCGAAGAAGGCAAACGGGAGTGGTACACCGCCATCCGGGCCGCCTACGGCCCGCGAAAAGCAGCCATGCGCGAGGAACTCGACGTGATTCCACGCGACGGCGATGGCTCGGCAATTCCATCGGTCTGGATTGAGCGGGCGATGCCGGAAGTGCGCCCCGTGCTCCGTATCGCTTTCAGCGACGACTTCCCGAAGCGTTCGGAAAAAGAGCGCGAAATCTGGTGCGCGTCGTGGATTGCCACCACGCTCATGCCCGTCCTCAACGAAGCGCAGCGCGGCTTTACCGGGCGTTGGGCAATTGGCATGGACTTCGCGCGCCACCGCCACTTCTCCGTCATCAAGCCCGCCCGCATCACGGCCGACCTTCGCCGCGACGTGCCCTTCATCCTCGAACTGGCCAATGCCCCGACTCGCCAGCAGGAGCAGATTCTCTGGGCGCTGCTGGGCGAGCTGAAGCGGTGGACTTTCGCTGGCGATGCGACCGGGCCTGGTCAAACGCTCATGGAATACACCGGCGACAAGTTCGGACGCGCGGTGTTTGACGAAAAAACGGGCAACTACATCGGCGGGCCTGTTCACGAAGTCACGCTCTCTCGCGCCTGGTACGGCGAATGGATGGGCAAGTACATCTCGCTGTTCGAGGACGGCTTCATCGCCATGCCGCGCGACGCATCGCTGGAGGATGACCACCGCGCCGTCGAGTTCATCGACGGTATCCCGATGGTGCCCAAGCTGGAGCGCAAAGACCTGAAGGACGCCGACCTGGTGCGCCACGGCGACGGCGCGGTGGCGGGCGCGCTGATGAATTTTGCCGCGCTCAACCCGGTGAATGAATGGCTGGCCGAGTACATGGAAGTGCCACGGCGCGATGCGCAGGTCGATGAGATGGACACCGACACCGATCTTGAATACGGCGGCCGCATGGCTGGCTGGTAGGAGCACTGAATGGCAAAACTTCTCGACCAATACGGCAACCCCATCAACATGGCGTCGCTGGATGAGGCGCAGACCTCGCAACTAATCAACCTGCACCGGGAGGTCGCGCAACATCCCTCGCGCGGCCTGACGCCCGCACGCCTGAACTCCATCCTGGAGCGCGCGGAAAACGGCGACCTGATCGCCCAGCATGAGCTTTTCCGTGACATGGAGGAACGCGACGGCCACGTTTTCTCGGAGCTGTCCAAGCGCAAGCGCGCCGTCATCAAGCTGCCCTGGGACATCGTGCCGCCACGCAACCCGAGCAAGGAGGAGGAAGAAGCCAGCGCCTACGCCAAGGAGCTGCTGCTAGACATGACCGACCTGGAAGACCTCATGTTCGATGCGCTGGACGCCATCGGGCACGGTTTTGCGCCTATCGAGTACGACTGGGACAGGGTTGGTGGTGACTGGACGGTGGTGCGATTCAACCACCGCCCGCAGACGTGGTTCCGCTTCGACCGCGACACTCGCACCGAGCTGCGCCTGCGCGACAGCTCTCTGGACGGCGCGCCACTGCGCCCGTTCGGCTGGATGATGCACGTCCACAAGGCCATGTCCGGCTACACCGTGCGCTCCGGCCTGGGCCGCGTGCTGGTTTGGCCCTACTTATTCAAACACTTCTCGGTTGGCGACCTGGCCGAGTTCCTCGACATCTACGGCCTGCCGCTGCGCATCGGCAAGTATCCGAGCAACGCCAGCCCCGAGGAAAAGGCAACGCTCTGGCGCGCCGTCGCGGGCATTGGCCACAACGCGGCAGGCGTCATCCCCTCGGCGATGGCCATCGAGTTCGAGGAGGCCGCGAAGGGTTCGGAAAAGCCGTTCGAGGTGATGATTAAGTGGTGCGAGCAGACGCAATCGAAGGCCATCTTGGGCAGCACCTTGACCAGCACGACCGAGGCCACCGGCCTCGGCTCCGGCGTGGCAGAAATCCACAACGAAGTGCGCTTGGACATCCGCGACAGCGACTGCAAGCAGCTCGCGGGCACGCTCACCCGCGATCTGATCTACCCGTTGCTGGCCATCAACAAGGGCTGGGCCGACTTCCGGCGCTGCCCGCGCCTGGTGTTCGACACGACCGAAGGCGAGGACATCAAGGTCTACGCCGAAGCGCTGCCGAAGCTGGTAGCCATCGGTATGCAAATCCCCACGCAGTGGGCACACGAACGGCTGCGGATTCCCCAGCCGACCTCGGATAAGGAGGCCGTCCTGGCCACCAGCGCCGCCACCCCGGTCAAGGATGAGCCGCCCGCCCCCAAGACCAAGAAGGCCGACGCCAAGGCCGCACTGGTGGCCGCGTTGCGCGAGGAAGCAGCGGTCGGTTCCGAGTTCCCCGACCAGGCCGTGCTTGATGGCGCGCTGGAGGAACTGTCCGCCGTGCTGCAACCGCAGGCGGCCGCCTGGATCAAGCCTGCGCTGGAAGCCCTCAACCGGGCATCCGGCCCCGAGGATGCACTGGCACTGCTGGCCAGCGAAAACCCGCTGACCGATGACGCGCTGCTGGTCGAAGCCATCGCCCGCGCCCTGTTCGTGTCCGAACTGTTCGGCGCTGACGCCATTCGACAGGAGTTGACCGAATGAGCATCGACAAGTCCACCCTCTTGGCCGCCTTCAACATGCCGCCCGAGCAGGCAGTCGAGTTCCTGCGTTCCAAGGGCTTGCAGGTCAGCGAGTCCTGGCGCGACCTCTGGCAGACGGCGCACCGGCGCGCCTTCACCGTGGCGCGCTCGGCGGGCTATGACGTGCTGGAGGACATCCGCTCTGCGCTGGTGGAGTCCATGAGCAAGGGCGAGAGCTACCAGCAGTTCATTGACAAGCTCACGCCGACCCTGCAGGCCAAGGGCTGGTGGGGCAAGGAGATCGACTACGAGACCGGCGAGATCACCGTGTACCCTGGAACCAGCCGCCCGGTGGAGCTGGGCAGTCCGCGCCGCCTGAAGCTGATCTACGAGCAGAACATGCAGACCGCTTTCCAGGCCGGGCGCTGGCGCGGCATGAAGGCGGCCACCGCCACGCATCCCTTTTGGCGCTACGTGGCCGTGCTGGACAACCGCACACGGCCCACCCACCGCGCTATGCACGGGCGAGTGTTCCGCCACGATGATGCAGGTTGGTCGGTCGCCTATCCGCCGAACGGCTGGAAGTGCCGGTGCCGCGCGCAGCCATTGACCGCCTCAGCCGTCCGGCGCAACGGCTACGAGGTCGAGTCCGCCGAAGGTCACATCCAGGAGGTGGACGTGCCGCAGCGCGACGGCTCCACGATCAAGGTCAAGCGCCTGACGCTGCCGGGCATGGAGAGGCCGTTCCAGCCCGACGCGGGCTGGGACTACAACCCGGCCGCCGACTACCACGGAGGTCAGCCATGACCGACATGAACGTCGAGATCAACGACCAGGCAAGTGCCAAACTGGCAGAAATCAGGGCACGCCTCCAGAATCCCGAGCCGCTGATGGCTGGCATCGCGGCTGAAGTTCTGTCATTGACCGAGGAAGCATTCGAGCGCGAGGGCGAGGTGGGCGGCGACAAGTGGAAGCCGCTGGCACTCTCGACCATCAGGCAACGCGAGAAGGCTGGCCACTGGCCTGGCAAGAAGCTGCAACGCTCTCCGGGCGGCCTGGCCCCGAGCGTCCAGCCCTTCCACGATGCCAACCGGGCCGGTTTGTCCGTCTCGAAGCCCTACGCGGCCATCCAGCAGCTCGGCGGCAAGGCCGGGCGCGGCCAGAAGGTTAATATTCCAGCCCGTGGGTACATGCCGGTTAGGAAAGAAGGCAGCGACCTGGAGTTGACGCCTACGGCGCGGTCGGTGCTGCTGGAGATGATGGCCGACTTCGTGGAAGCCGGTATTTGATGGCCCGGCGAGCGCCGCGACCCGGTTTTCAACACTTGCAAGACGTTTTCAAAAGCCATCCCGTTACTTACGGCCTCTTCCCAGCTCTTCCCGGACTTATCGTCTCTTCTCTCTAGGGAATATGGTGGTTCTGTTCACCACGGCGAGGAGCTCAGCATCGCGGCAATGGAACTGGCCAACGCCCAAGCGCGCCATCAGGCCCTCGAGCAGTTGTATGCACGACGCGAACTGCTCGCTCCGCTGGCCGGGTATGTGGTTCGCCCGGCCCCTCAGGAGGGCGGAAAATCCGTCCCCCTGCAAACGGGTGTCGCCGTCACCCAGGGGGTACCGCTGCTCGGCGTGATAGGCCAGGAGCGCTTCCAGGCCTTGAGCCGGGTGGAAGAGACCGACCTGCGCCTACTGCACGAAGGCATGCCGGTGCAGATCAGTGGCGACGGCTTTTCCGGTGAACTGAGCGGTCGCCTGACCGCCATCGGTATCCAGAGCGAGACGGCTGATACGCAAGGCGCCGGAGCTCAGTACCCAGTGAAGGTGTCGATCGACCTGCCAGCACAGCCCTTGCAGCACCCCATGCGCGCGGGGATGAGCGCACGCCTGTCGATCATTCTGCAGCGTGACGAACAGGGTATCGCCATTCCCCCGCACGCATTGCGCGATGATGGGCAGGGGGGACGCTACGTGGTGTATCGAGCGACGCCACAGGCTGCGGTCGAGCAGATTCCGGTGACGACCGGTGCAGCGGTGCCCGAGGGCGTGATGGTGCGGGGGCTGGAGGCTGGGCTGGTGGAGGTGCAGGAGCGCACGCCTGACTGAAGAACTGCCACGTTCGAAGACCAAAATCCGGAAACCAGGACGATCTGACAGTGTTCAATGCGTGAACTGAGCTGCAAGGTCCGCATGTATACATCGCCTTCCATGCGGACCTCGTGGCTGGCCACCACCGCACCATGCCCGCAGTCTGTTCCCAAGGCTTTCAATGCCGATATCGCCTCAGGCCGTGACGCTGGTATTGCCCAAGGGCTCGAGCAGGCCCTGGCGAGTAGCCCTGCACACGGCACTGACCAAAGCCTGCAGCGAAGCCTGGAGAATGCTGCTGTCTTTACCAACACCGAAAAGCAGCTGGTTGTTGACGCGAATTTCCACATAGGCGATCGCCTCGGCCTGGGCGCCATCACGTACCGCATGCTCGTGGTAGTCGGCGATGTCGAAATTCAGGCCAAGTGCGGCAAAGGCGTTGACCAGCGCGGCGAGCGGCCCGTTGCCCTTCCCGGTCAATGGCAGGCTGTCACCGTCAACGAGCAGTTGAGCATTCACGTAGGTGCTTGCTTGGTCACTGGTGAGCATGGGCTGGGTCAGGGTGTAGGGCCTGCCCTGCTGCAGATAGGTTTCAGTGAAGCAGGACAGGATCATATCGCTGGTCACTTCCCGGCCTTCGGCATCGGCAACCCGCTGGACCACGCCGCTGAACTCCATTTGCAGACGCCGCGGCAGCATGATGCCCTGCTGCTCCAGCAGATACGCCACGCCTCCCTTGCCCGACTGGCTGTTGACCCGGATCACCGCCTCATAGCTGCGCCCCATGTCGGCAGGGTCGATCGGCAGGTAGGGGATTTCCCAATAACCGTGAGGGTTTGCGTGGCGGCGCGCGAAGCCTTTCTTGATCGCGTCCTGATGAGAACCGGAGAACGCAGTGAACACCAACTCACCGGCATAGGGATGACGAGGATGGGTAGGTAACTGGTTGCAGTACTCGACCTCACGCTGAACGTGGGTGATGTCCGAGAAGTCCAGCTCAGGGCTGATGCCGCTGGTATACAGATTCATGGCCAAGGTCAGGATATCGACGTTGCCTGTGCGCTCGCCATTGCCGAACAGCGTCCCCTCGACCCGTTCGGCACCCGCCAGGCACGCCTGCTCGGCAGTAGACACTCCAGTGCCGCGGTCATTGTGTGGGTGCACGCTGATGATCACGCTGTCTCGCTGGCTCACATGCCTGCAGAACCATTCGATCTGGTCGGCGAACACGTTGGCCGTCGACACCTCGACGGTTGTGGGCAGATTGAGAATCATCTTGTTGCACGGCGTTGGCTGGAACTCGGCGATGACCGCGTCGCAGATTTCCAGGCCGAAGTCCAACTCGGTGAAGCAGAACGTTTCCGGCGAATACTGGTAGGTCCACTGGGTTTGCGGATTGGCCTGCATCAACGCCTTGATCTCACGGGTGGCCTGGGTGGCAATGTCGATACAGCCAGCGCGGTCGACACCGAACACGACTTCGCGGAACACAGGGGCCGTGGCGTTGTAGACATGCACAATGGCCCGCGGCACGCCCTTGAGCGCCTCGAAGGTGCGCTCGATCAGGTGAGTACGCGCCTGAGTCATGACCTGGATGGTGACATCGTCAGGGATTGCGCCGCTTTCGATAAGCTCACGGACGTAATCGAAATCAGTCTGCGATGCCGCCGGAAAACCTACCTCGATCTCCTTGAAACCGACCTTGACCAGCAGGTCGAAGAAGCGACGCTTGCGCTCGGCGTTCATCGGCTCTATCAGGGCCTGGTTGCCGTCGCGCATATCAACGCTGCACCAGACCGGTGCGACTTTCTGTACCAGGCCAGGCCACGTGCGGTCCGGCAGATCAACCACGTTGAAATGGCGGTATTTAGTGGAAGGGTTCTTCAACATCATGGCGGCGTTCTCCTTGGCCTGTAAGCGATCGTGCTGGCGCTGGGTGAGGTGAGCGTATATCTCATATTGGATCCAATTTATGCTGAAAGCGCTTAGTCCGGATTGCGTTCTGTTTACCCAGAAACAGGGTTATGTTTTTTAAAATTGCTGAGAAATCAATTTTCTTAGTGAATACTTGCCATATGACATAAAAAGTATCTTCACGCTGCTGCGCCACGGTGGGCCTGACGGACTGTGTCCACTCAACTAAAAAACGCCATGCCTTGGCAAAATCTCGTCGCACTCTTCACCCGCCACTGCCCACGCCCCTGGCTATCCTTGCCCCTGCCGCAGGACGCGGCATCCCCAGTGACCAAGGAGTGTCCATGTCTCTCGCCCTCGTCCACAGCCGCGCCCAGGTCGGGGTGTTGGCGCCCGCTGTCAGCGTCGAAACCCACTTGGCCAACGGTCTGCCCAACCTCACCCTGGTCGGCCTCCCCGAGGCCACGGTCAAGGAAAGCAAGGACCGGGTACGTAGCGCCATCGTCAATTCCGGCCTCGAATACCCGGCCCGACGCATCACCCAGAGTCTCGCCCCCGCCGACCTGCCCAAGGATGGCGGGCGCTACGACCTTGCCATCGCCTTGGGCATCCTCGCCGCCAACGGCCAGGTGCCGGTGGCGACCCTGGCCGATTTCGAATGCCTGGGCGAGTTGGCGCTATCCGGGGCATTGCGCCCGGTGCAGGGCGTGCTGCCAGCGGCGCTGGCGGCGCGGGAGGCCGGGCGGGCACTGGTGGTGCCGCGGGAAAATGCCGAGGAGGCGAGTTTGGCCAGTGGGCTGGTGGTGTATGCGGTCGGGCATCTGCAGGAGCTGGTGGCGCACCTCAATGGCCAGGCACCGCTGCCAACCTATGCCGCCAATGGCCTGACACTGCGCGCGCGCCCCTATCCGGACCTCAGCGAAGTACAGGGGCAGATCGCGGCTAAACGCGCCCTGCTGGTCGCGGCGGCGGGAGCGCACAACCTGCTGTTCACCGGGCCACCCGGCACTGGCAAGACCTTGCTTGCCAGCCGCCTGCCGGGGTTGCTGCCACCGCTGGACGAGCACGAGGCGCTGGAGGTTGCGGCCATCCAGTCGGTCAGCGGCAAGGCACCGATCGACTGCTGGCCACAGCGGCCGTTTCGCCATCCTCATCACAGCGCGTCGGGCCCGGCACTGGTCGGTGGCGGCAGTCGGCCGCAGCCTGGGGAAATCACCCTGGCCCATCATGGGGTGCTGTTTCTCGACGAACTGCCCGAGTTCGAACGGCGTGTGCTGGAGGTGCTGCGCGAGCCGCTGGAGTCTGGCGAGATCGTGATTTCACGGGCCCGGGACCGGGTGCGCTTTCCTGCGCGCTTTCAGCTGGTAGCGGCGATGAACCCCTGCCCCTGCGGCTACCTGGGCGACCCGGCAGCCCGCTGCCGGTGCAGCCCTGAGCAGATCCAGCGCTACCGCAACAAGCTCTCGGGCCCGCTGCTCGACCGCATCGACCTGCACCTGACCGTCGCACGCGAAAGCACTACCCTCAGCCACCAGCCCAGTGGCGAGACCAGCGCCAGCGTCGCCGCCCAGGTCGCCCAGACCCGCGAGCGGCAACAGCGTCGTCAGGGTTGTGCCAACGCGTTTCTCGATATGCCAGGCCTGCGCAAACATTGCGACCTGAAAGCCGCCGACCAGTCATGGCTGGAGGGCGCGTGCGAGCGACTCAACCTTTCGTTGCGCGCCGCTCACCGTCTGCTCAAGGTGGCCCGCACGCTGGCCGACCTTGAACAGGCCGAACATATCGATCGTTCTCACTTGGCTGAAGCCCTGCAATATCGACCCGCCGGTTGAAACCCGACCAGGGCGGCACACAGCCCCAGCCCCCATGCCAGATTGATAGCCCTCGTCCACTGGCCCGATCACGGGCTACCACGGTAGGCGCCCGCCTGCGCCTAACCCTCAAACTCATGGGGCATATCCAGCTGGTTACTAAAAGGTAAGTACTTTACCAAAGTAAAGTGAGGTTCTAGTATCCAGACAGCTCAAGTCCTTCTCGCGGCAAAGGCATCCTGCACCTGAAGGTTGTGGAGGGTTGAACCGAGACCTAGAGGGGTTCTGCGGATGACTCCCAGCCTCCCAGATATCGGAACCGCCCTGGATGCCAACGCTTGGATTCCTACTCAAGGAGTATCGAAATGCCCCCTAAGACCTTCAAGGGCCAACTGGGCCTGGCTGTCCTGTCCCTAGCGCTGGCACTGCCCCTCCAGAGTTTCGCGCAGCCTGCCAAACCAGATGCCGAAGGCACGCCCATCATCACCTACAAGGGCGATGTTTCAGATGATGCCCTCGTTGCGACCTTGCCTGGCTTCAAGAACGGGTTTGCTGAAGTCAACGGGGTCCGACTGCACTACGTCACCGGAGGCAGCGGTGAAGCCGTGGTGCTGATGCCTGGCTGGCCGGAAACCTGGTGGGCTTATCACAAGGTGATGCCGACACTGGCTAAACACTACCGAGTCATCGCGGTCGATATTCGTGGAATGGGCGCTTCGGGCAAACCGGAGGACGGCTACGATAAAAAGAACATGGCCAAGGATATCCGTGAACTCCTGGCCCAGCTCGGTTACGACAAAGCGCATATCGTTGGTCATGACATCGGTGCACAGGTGGCGTGGAGCTATGCCGCAAATTATCCGAAGTCCACCAGCACCCTGACGATGCTCGACGTAACACATCCGGATCAGGACATGGCGAACATGCCCATGCTTCCGCAGCACGGGACCTTCGGCCCGAAGCTCGATGAGGATCACGCCTATCTATGGTGGTTTGCCTTCCACCAGGTGAAGGGGTTGCCGGAAAAAATGCTGCAAGGCAGGGCAGAAATAGAACATGACTGGTTCTTCCGCTACCTGCTCAAGGATGAGTCGGCCATCGATGCCCGCGACCGCGCAGTCTACGCGGCAGCCTACAACCGTGAAGGTGGCGTACGGGCAGGTAACGCGTGGTACCAGGCCTTCACCCAGGACATCATCCACGAAAAAGGCTACGCCAAGCTGCAGATGCCGGTACTCGGTATTGCCGGGCCTGGTTACACCTGGGTCAACGCAACGCTCAAGGCGAAGGCTATCGATGCCAGGACTTACAAGCTTCCCAAGAGCGGCCACTACGTCGCCGAGGAAGATCCAGAAGGCACGCTGAACTACCTGCTTCCATTCCTGAAAGAACACAGCGATCGCTGATCCGAAGCCCCAACTGAGAGGACCCTGTCATGACTTCCATTCACCACACCAAGCACGAAGGCAAAGTCGCCCTGGTAACCGGCGGCAGCTCAGGCCTTGGATTGGCGACGGTTCAACGCCTGGTTGCCGAAGGCGCCTTCGTCTATTTCACCGGCCGCCGAGAGGCCGAACTTGAGGCCGCTGCACTAGCGCTCGGCGATCATGCACAAGCTATCCAAGGCGATATTACCCGCCAGGAAGATCTGGATCGCATCTTCGCCCGCATCAAGGAGCGCCATGGTCGCCTCGACATCTTGTTTGCCAACGCTGGCGGCGGCGAGTTCAGCCCTCTCGGTGCAATTACCGAGGCTCAGTTCGACAAGTACTTCGGGATCAATGTGAAAGGCACGCTTTTCACCGTTCAGAAAGCGATCGAACTCATGCCCGAGGGATCGGCGATTGTCGTCAATGGCTCAATGGTGTCGATCAAGGGCATTCCGGCGTTCAGTATCTACGCCGCGACCAAGGCAGCGCTGCGCTCAATGGTGCGGACATGGGTGTCGGACCTCAGAGGCCGAGGTATCCGCGTCAATATCATCGCGCCTGGCACTATCGTCACTCCCGGCTACAAGTCCGAACTGGGTTTGAATGACGAGCAGATCCAGGACCTTGTCAAACATGCATCCGAAGCATCCCCGCTCGGGAGGGTCGGGCAGCCTGATGAAGTCGCCAAGGCCGTTTCGTTCCTTGCCAGCGACGATGCCAGCTACATCACAGGCGTTGAACTGTTCATCGACGGTGGTACGACCCAGATCTGATACTCGGTGCACCAGGGGCAGCCGCCCCTGGTGCCTGCGCCCCGTTAGTTAGCGAGTTTCGATGATGATCACTGATAGCTATTCGCGTCGACTGCTGCTCAAAGGCCTCGTTGCCGGATCTGCTGGGCTTGCAATGGGAGTCGGCAGGGCGCAAACACGTTTGCCAGACACTGTTGCGCAACTGGTGCTCGCAAAGGCATCAGACGCCATAGAGCCCTTCCGCGTTTCAATACCGCAGGCGGCATTGGATGATCTCAGGCAGCGACTCCAACTGACGCGTTTTCCCGACCAGGAGACGACGCCTGGGTGGGCGCAGGGCGTTCCACTGACGAAGGCGCGAGCACTGGTCGAATACTGGCTTCAACGCTATGACTGGCGGAAATTTGAAGCCCGAATAAATGCTTATCCGCAGTTCAGAACGCGTCTTGATGGCCTGGGCATCCATTTCATCCACGTACGATCGCGCCATCCAGGCGCGCTACCTTTGCTGTTGACCCACGGCTGGCCAGGATCGATCGTCGAGTTTCTGAATGTCATCGAACCCCTGACCAATCCCACTGCCCATGGCGGCAAGGCATCAGATGCATTCGATGTGGTTATTCCCTCCCAGCCGGGTTTCGGCTTCTCGGACAAACCCGAAGCTGCAGGGTGGGACATGGCCCGCACCGCGAACGCATGGGCCGAGCTGATGCGTCGCCTGGGTTACCAGAAGTGGGTAGCTCAAGGCGGTGATTGGGGCTCAGGCATCACTCATGCCCTGGGACACCTGCGACCGGATGGATTGGTGGCTGCGCATGTGAACTGGCCACTCGTCTTTCCAGACAAGCTCCCCGACGATCCAACGCCGCAGGAGAAAGCGGCTATCGATGCGGCGAATGACTTCTTCAATAACCAGATGGGCTATTTCATGCTGCAGGCCACACGTCCCCAGACGATTGGCTACTCACTTGCTGACTCCCCGGCCGGTTTGGCAATGTGGATCTATGAAAAATTCCAGGCATGGAGCGACAACAGGGGCAACCCTGAGGATGCAATCAGTGATGAAGCCATGCTCGACAATATCTCGCTGTACTGGTTGACGAACACAGGGGCTTCCTCGGCTCGTATCTACTGGCAGAACAAAGGGACAAAGCCCGGCTTCAACGCGGGCAGGATAGAACTGCCGATGGCAGCCACCATTTTTCCACGGGAAATCTATCGAGCGCCACGTAGCTGGGCGCAGGAGCACTGGCCTAACCTGTTCTACTGGAATGAAGTGGATCGGGGCGGACACTTTGCCGCTATGGAACAACCACAACTGTTCTCGGAAGAAATGCGACGGGCTTTCAGTCGCGTGCGCTGAGTTCTGTGAAGTGCAGGCAATCGCTCGCCGGAAGCTGAGTGGGTCAAGGATTCACCCTCCGGCACAATGCAAGCAAGCAGTTCAGATCGCTGGCTGCAAGATGTTAGAGTATGCGTTCTTTGGTAAGTAGGCTGAGAAACGATGGGCTCGCCGATCCCGCAGTTCAGTTGTGGTCTGGATGCTACCTTGAGAGTCGTCGGAGGCAAGTGGAAGCCCCTGATCCTCTTCTTCCTGTTCGACGGGTCCAAGCGTTACGGAGAGTTGAAGCGCTTGGTTCAGGGCGTCAGTGACAAAATGCTTATCCAGCAACTCAAGGAGCTGGAGTCTGACGGCATTATTTCCCGGACCGATCACAAAGAAGTGCCCCCACGCGTGGATTACGCGTTGACTGCCATTGGTCGCACACTCGCCGAAGCCTTGATCCCGCTTTGCGGATGGGGGACCGAGAATGTGGCATTGATCGCCTCAGCCATCGCCAAGCGGGCCGAGTCCTGACACCACGGCTTATGGTTATTTGCGGCCTTCTCTGAGCGAGAAGGCTGGCCGAGGCCTTACCTTTCGAGCAGCAGAAACTGACCGGCCTTCTCGACTCTGCAAGGCAGAGTGCCGGTGCTGCGCGGGCTGACATGCCAAGCACACCCATTCGGGTCCTCTGAATCACCCAATAACCCCACTCAATCTTCTCCATAGCGGAAATATATTTTGCGCGCTAAATATTTGCGCGCAATATTCACCTCAAGCAGCAAGCAGTCGCTGAACCCTTACCGAACCCTTGGAGAACGATCATGACCACTCTTCGCAAAGCCTTCGCCATCGCCACCCTGAGCCTCGGCACCACTGCAGGCGCCTTCGCCCAGTCCATCGAGGCCACGCCGTACCACTACGGCATGAACCTGGACATCGCCCAGGTCATCGCGGTCGATGCCCCGAACAGCACCCGCAGCCATGCCTCGGCCGCCACCCTCACCTACCGCGACAGCAGCGGCCAGGTGCAGAAGGTCAGCTACATCCACCCCACCACCGCCGCCAACCAGAACTGAACCCCACGGCCCGACACCAGAGGAGCTTGAACCATGAAACTGTCCCGCACCCTGACCACCGGCCTGCTGGCCCTCGCCGTCAACAGCGCCTTCGCCGCCGGTAGCCCCGGCGTCGAGCACACCACCCAGGGCTTCCTCGACGCCCTGGCCGCCGGTGGCGGCAAGCCGCTGGAAACCTTGGCGCCCAAAGACGCACGGGCAGTGCTCAGCGGTGCGCAGGCCAGCGTCAAGGTCGACCTCTCGGGTATCGAGGTCGAGCGTCGCACCCTGCAGATCGACGGCAAGCCGCTGGACATCCGCGTGGTGCGCCCGCAAGGCGCGAAGGGTGAGCTGCCAGTGTTCATGTTCTTCCACGGCGGCGGCTGGGTGCTGGGCGACTACCCGACCCACGAGCGCCTGATCCATGATCTGGTGGTCGGCTCCGGCGCGGCGGCGGTCTATGTCGACTACACGCCATCGCCAGAAGCCAAGTTCCCCACCGCGATCAACCAGGCCTACGCCGCAACCCGCTGGGTAGCCGAGCACGGCAAGGAAATCGGTGTGGATGGCAGCCGACTGGCCGTGGCCGGCAACAGCGTCGGCGGCAACATGGCGGCGGTGGTGGCGATCAAGGCCAAGGAAGCAGGTACGCCCAAGCTGCGGTTCCAGGCGCTGTTGTGGCCGGTCACCGATGCCAACTTCAACAATGCGTCGTACAACCAGTTTGCCGAAGGGCACTTCCTGACCCGCAACATGATGCAGTGGTTCTGGGACAGCTACACCACCGACCCGCGCCAGCGTGACGACATCCATGCTTCGCCGCTGCGGGCCAGCCTGGATCAACTCAAAGGCCTGCCACCAGCACTGGTGCAGACTGCCGAGATGGATGTGCTGCGTGACGAAGGCGAAGCGTACGCCCGCAAGCTCGATGCCGCCGGTGTGCCAGTGACTGCCGTGCGCTACAACGGCATGATCCATGACTTCGGACTGCTGAACGTGCTGGGGCAGGTGCCCGGAACTCGTAGCGCGATGGGCCAGGCGGCGCAGGCGCTGAAGGAACATCTGCAATAACGATGGTGGCCTCACGGGCCTCTTCGCGGGCAAGCCCGCTCCCACATTTGTAGGAGCGGGCTTGCCCGCGAAGAGGCCCGTGAGGGCTACAAAGGCTCCAAATCCTGAACGCTGCTTCCCACCCCCGACGGTTGCCCCCTCCCCCCGCCGAGACGAAAATGCCTACCGTCCCCGGCGCCTGCTCACACAGCGCTTCATCCAAGCCTCCTGGAGTTCTACCCATGCCACATGAAGGCAGCATCCTGCAGACCGCAGTGATCTTCCTGCTTGCCGCCGTCGTCGCCGTGCCCCTTGCCAAGCGCCTGCAACTGGGTGCCGTCATCGGCTACCTGCTCGCCGGCGTGGCCATCGGACCACAAGCACTGGGCCTGATCCGCGACACCGAGAGCGTGGCGCACATTTCCGAACTGGGCGTAGTCCTGCTGCTGTTCATCATCGGCCTCGAACTTTCCCCACGACGCCTGTGGCTGATGCGCAAGGCGGTGTTCGGCGTAGGCCTGGCACAAGTGGTGCTGACTGGCGCGATCATCGGTGCCATCGCCCTGTTCGGCTTTGCCCAGTCCCTGCCAGCAGCCGTGGTGCTCGGCCTGGGCCTGGCGTTGTCATCCACCGCGCTGGGCCTGCAGAGCCTGGCCGAAAGCAAGCAACTGAACGCCCCCCATGGGCGCCTGGCCTTTGCCATCCTGTTGTTCCAGGACATCGCGGCAATCCCGCTGATCGCGCTGGTGCCCTTGCTGGCGGCCAGCGGCCCGGACACCAGCCACGGCGACAGCATCGAACATGGCCTGCGGGTGTTCGGCAGCATCGCCATCGTCATCGTCGGCGGGCGCTACCTGCTGCGCCCGCTGTTTCGCATCGTCGCCCGTACCGGCCTGCCGGAAGTGTCTACGGCCACCGCACTGCTGGTGGTGATCGGCACTGCCTGGCTGATGGAGGAAGCCGGCATTTCCATGGCGCTGGGCGCGTTCCTCGCAGGTCTGCTGCTAGCCGACTCGGAATACCGGCACGAGCTGGAGTCGCAGATCGAGCCGTTCAAGGGCCTGCTGCTGGGGCTGTTCTTCATCAGCGTTGGCATGGGCGCCAACCTTGGCCTGCTGCTGGAGGCACCCGCGCTGTTGCTGGGCCTGACCTTGCTGCTGGTAGCGGTGAAACTGCCACTGCTGATGCTGGTCGGCCGTGCGGTGGGCGGCCTGAGCAACCTGAGCGCGCTGCGCCTGGGGCTGGTGCTGGCGGCGGGCGGTGAGTTCGCTTTCGTGGTGTTCAAGCTGGGCAAGGACCAGAACCTGTTCGACACCTACACCTACGATCTGCTGCTGATGACCATCACCCTGTCGATGGCCCTGACGCCGATGTTGCTGCTGGCCAGCTCGCGCCTTATCAAGCGCCCGGCGCCAGCCCGCGAAGTGCCAGAGCAATACCGCACGATCCAGGCCGACGCCCCGCGCGTGGTGATCATCGGCATGGGCCGCATGGGGCAGATCGTGGCGCGTATCCTGCGGGCCCAGAAAGTCTCCTTCATCGCCCTGGACACCTCGGTCGATGCCATCGAGATGACCCGCACCTTCGAACAGGCCCCGGTGTTCTACGGCGACCCGATGCGCCCCGAGGTGCTGCATGCGGCCAAGGTCGGCGAGGCCGAGTACTTCGTCATCACCACCGACGATCCGGAAGCGACCATCCGCATCGCCGAGCGGGTCAAGCATGAGTATCCGCACCTGAAGGTGATCGCCCGGGCGCGTAACCGCCAGCACGTGCACAAGTTACTCGACGTCGGCGCCGAGCCGATTCGCGAGACCTTCTACTCGAGCCTGGAGATGACCCGCCTGACCTTGATCGGCCTTGGCCTGAGCGAGGCCCAGGCGGCAGACCGCATCCAGCGCTTCACCGAGCATGACCAGCAGGTGCTGGAAGCACAGGGACGGGTTCGCGATGACCGGGCGAAGGTGATGCAGACGGCCAAGGAGGCCAGGGTGGAGCTGGAGCGGTTGTTCGAATCGGATAGCGACTGAGCTGTATGCCGCAGGGGCCTCCATGCCGCCCCTGCGGCGACACGGCACCTGCTCGACGCCGTGCCAGGAAGGGTCAAAATCAGCTTCGGCTCAAGCAAATCCCAGCCGCGCGATAGGCGGGTGCTCACGATGAGCAGCCTGCCATAGATCATAAGCCGCCTGCTCTGCCAGATATTGGCGGGCACTGCCCAGACCAGCCAATTCAAGCCGGTACGCAAGATCGGCGGAGATAGCTGCGCGCCCGTTCATCACAGTGGACAGTTGACCTCGGGAATAACCGAGATGACGAGCAAGCGCAGAGACACTCAGGCCAATCGCCGGCAGGACATCCTCGCGCAACGCTTCACCCGGATGGGGGGGGTTATGCATGGGCATGACAGTGCCTCCTAGTGATAGTCCAGATAGTCCACAAGCTCTGCATCAGTGCCGACAAAGCGAAACACCAGCCGCCAATTTCCCGATACGTTGACAGCCCAATACCCCTCCAAATGTCCGCGCAGGGGATGAATACGGTTTCCCGGACGCTCCATATCGTGCGGGCCCTTCGCGATCTCGAGTGAGGCCAAGAGTCTTCGTAAGCGCGGTACATGATCGGCACGAACACCCGACCTGTCGTCACGCTGGTACAAAGCCTTGAGGCCCTTGTGCCTGAAGCTTCGTATCATGGTCGCCAAAGTGTAAGGCCATACCTTACACACCTCAAGCACATCGAGCTCATTTGAACGTTGCTCCTCTACACAGAATGCACAATTCTGGAGGGAAGGCGTTCCGGGAGGCAGTTTCAGCTTTCCGCCTAAGGCGTGAGAGCCTTCCGATCCACTGGCGTGATCTGATACCTGCGAAAAACCCACCACACAAACAGCAAAAAGGGCGACTGTCTCCAGTCGCCCTCAATCCCGCAGTTGCGCAGGCCCGGCCTCAGCCAGTCACTTCGCCAGAAACGCCAGCAAGTCGTCGTTCAATTGCTGCGCGTGGGTCACGGCAAAGCCGTGTGGTGCACCCTGATACACCTTCAACTGCGCCCCCTCGATCATCTCGGCGGCTTTCTTGCCGGTGGTCTCGAACGGCACGATCTGGTCGTCATCGCCGTGGATCACCAGTGTCGGTACATCGATCCTGGCCATGTCCGGGCGGAAATCCGTTTCGGAGAACGCCGTCACGCAGTCGATGGTGCCTTTGAGCGAGGCCAGCAGGGCAATGTTCAGGGTCTGGGCCTGCACGCCCTGGGAGACTTTCTGCCCATGGTTGATGCCATAGAACGGCGCGGCGAAGTCGGAAATGAACTGCGCACGGTCGGCACGCAGGCCGTCGCGAATACCGTCGAATACCGACTTGTCGACGCCCTCGGGGTTGTCGGCGGTCTTGATGAACAGTGGCGTCACCGCACCCAGCAGCACCAGCCCGGCCACGCGCTCGCTACCATGCTTGGCGATGTAGCGGGTTACATCGCCACCGCCCATGGAGAAGCCGACCAGGGTGACGTCACGCAGGTCCAGGTGCTCGATCAACTGGGCGATGTCATCGGCAAAGGTGTCGTAGTCGTAACCGTTCCACGGCTGGCTGGAACGCCCGAAGCCGCGGCGGTCGAAGGCGATGGTGCGATAGCCGCGGCTGGCCAGGAACTCCATCTGGCCATCCCACATGTCGGCGTCCAGCGGCCAGCCGTGGCTGAACAGCACGGGCTTGCCGCTGCCCCAGTCCTTGTAATAGATCGCGGTGCCATCGCGGGTAACTAGTGTGCTCATGTCGGAATCTCCTGAAAGTCGGGTAGGTCTGGATCTTGAGTGCGGGGCGCGAGGAACATTCCATCGCGCGGCTGGCCGGTCGGTCACGAGGTGCACCGACCGGCCATTGGCTGGGTCACTTGCCCGTGGTGAGGGCGTTGTAGCTGGTGATCAGGTTGCGGTAGTCCGGGATGTGGTTGGAGCACAGCGCGGCCAGGCCTTCGACGTCGTTGCGCCAGTCGCGGTGCAGCTCGCAGGCCACGCCGAACCAGGTCATCAGTTGCGCACCGGCAGCTTCCATCCGGCGCCAGGCGGCATCGCGGGTCATCTCGTTGAAGGTGCCGGAGGCATCGGCCACCACGAACACTTCGAAGTCCTCGGCCAGGGCCGACAGCGCCGGGAAGGCCACGCACACTTCTGTCACCACACCGGCGATGATCAGTTGCTTCTTGCCGGTGGCCTTCACCGCCTTGACGAAATCTTCGTTGTCCCAGGCGTTGATCTGGCCAGGGCGGGCGATGTAGGGCGCGTCCGGGAACAGCGCCTTGAGCTCCGGCACCAGTGGGCCGTTGGGGCCTTGTTCGAAGCTGGTGGTGAGGATGGTCGGCAGGTTGAAGAACTTGGCCAGGTCGGCCAGCGCCAGCACGTTGTTCTTGAACTTGTCCGGCTCGATGTCACGGACCAGCGACAGCAGGCCTGCCTGGTGGTCGACCAGCAGTACGGCGGCGTCGTCTTTGTTCAGGCGGTTGTAGGTGAATTGGCTCATGGTCTGTACTCCCAATGTGTCTTCGATGTGCGGTAAGTGGGGTGTTGCGCGTTGATGAGTACAGATTAAAAACATCACCTTTGATGCGGTAGACTGCAAAAATTGTCTGTAGCGTTCTGTTTGGAGAACGATCTTGGAA
The DNA here is from genome assembly GCF_001320965.1 of Pseudomonas sp. NBRC 111143. Lineage (NCBI taxonomy): Bacteria > Pseudomonadati > Pseudomonadota > Gammaproteobacteria > Pseudomonadales > Pseudomonadaceae > Pseudomonas > Pseudomonas sp. NBRC 111143. Next base: position 60,914 of record NZ_BCBT01000029.1, read on the forward strand.
GACCTGAATTCCCTCTATTTCTTTACCCAGGTCGTCGAGCATGGCGGCTTCGCCCCGGCGGGCCGGGCGCTGGACATGCCCAAGTCGAAACTCAGTCGGCGCATCGCCGACCTGGAAGACCGTCTTGGCGTTCGCCTGCTGCACCGTACCAGCCGCCACTGTTCGCTGACCGAGATCGGCCAGACCTACTACAACCGTTGCCTGGCCATGCGTGTGGAAGCCGAGGGCGCGGCAGAGATCATCGAGCGCAACCGCAGCGAACCACGTGGCCTGGTGCGCATCAGTTGCCCCACCACCCTGCTCAACTCGTGGGTCGGGCCGATGCTCACCCGCTACATGCTCAAGTACCCGCAGGTGGAGCTGTTCATCGAGAGCACCAACCGTCGCGTCGACCTGTTGCATGAAGGCTTCGATGTCGCGCTACGGGTGCGCTTCCCGCCGCTGGAGAACACCGACATGGTGATGAAGGTGCTGAGCAACAGCACCCAATGCCTGGTGGGCCATCCATCGTTTCTCGCCCAGCTGCCCGAAGGTTTCGAACCGCAGGTATTGAGCTCGCTGCCAAGCCTGCACTGGGGCGCGGCGCAGCAGAAGTATCAATGGGAGTTGTTCCAAGGGGAGGACATGGCGCGCAAGCTGGTGATCACGCACACGCCGCGCATGGTCACCGATGATCTGTTCGCGCTGCGGCATTTCGTGGTGGCGGGGGTGGGCATCGCGCACTTGCCGCGGGTGGCGGTGCGCGAGGACCTGGCCCAGGGGCGCCTGGTGGAGATGTTGCCGGCGTGGCAGCCGCGCTGCGGGATCGTCCATGCGATCTTCCCGTCGCGGCGCGGGCTGCTGCCTTCGGTACGCTCGCTGATCGACCATCTGGCCGAGGAGTTTGCGGTCAGTGATATGGCTTGAGTTTCAGAACGCGAAGCAGGAACAGCCCAGCGCTCCCCAGAAGCCCTGATAGTCGCTCACCGGCACACTGGAATGGCGTGCCTTCTCATGGCTGTGCGCATGCACCCCGCACGGCCCGACACACTGGTGTACCGCCGCAGCCAGCGGCGCACCGGCCCGCCAGTGGCCCGGCACCTTGGCCACCGGCGACCACTCGGGCACCACCGGAATCTGCGCCGGGCCGAGCTTGTCGAACTCCGCCGCGCCGTACACCACCTTGCCATCCACCACCGTCAGCACCGACTCGATGCTCTTGATCGCCTCTTCCTCGACGCTGAAGAAGTCCAGCGACAGCGCCGCCAGGTCAGCCAACTGCCCGACCTTGATCTGCCCCTTCTTGCCCTGCTCGCTGGAGAACCAGGCGCTGCCATGGGTGAACAGCTCGAGCGCCGTGGCGCGACTCAGGCCTTCCGGATACAGCTCCAGACCGCCAACGGTCTTGCCGCTGACCATCCAGTACAGCGACGTCCAGGGGTTGTAGCTCGACACTCGGGTGGCATCGGTGCCGGCACCGACCGGCACACCCTCGGCGAGCATGCGCTGGATCGGCGGGGTCTTCTCGGCGGCCTTGGCGCCGTAGCGGTCGACGAAATACTCACCCTGGAAGGCCATGCGGTCCTGGATGGCAATCCCGCCATTCAACGCCCGCACCCGCTCGATGTTCTTCGGCGAGATGGTTTCGGCGTGGTCGAAGAACCACGGCAGGTTGTTGAACGGGATGTCGCGGTTGACCTTCTCGAACACATCGAGCATGCGCGAGATGGACTCGTCGTAGGTGGCATGCAGACGGAACGGCCAGCGCTGCTCGACCAAGTGACGGATCACCGGCTCCAGCTCTTCTTCCATGGTCTGCGGCAGGTCCGGACGCGGCTCGAGGAAGTCCTCGAAGTCGGCAGCGGAGAACACCAGCATCTCGCCAGCGCCGTTGTGGCGCAGGAAGTCGGTGCCGCTGTGAACCTTCACGCTCGAGGTCCACTTCTTGAAGTCGTCCAGCTCTTCCTTGGGTTTCTGGGTGAACAGGTTGTAGGCGATGCGCACGGTCAGCTGGTCGTTGTCGGCCAGTTGCTGGATCACCGAATAGTCGTCCGGGAAGTTCTGGTAGCCGCCACCTGCGTCGATGGCGCTGGTCAAACCGAGGCGGTTGAGCTCACGCATGAACTGACGGGTCGAGTTGACCTGGTACTCCAACGGCAACTTCGGCCCCTTGGCCAAGGTGGCGTAGAGGATGGTCGCGTTGGGACGGGCGATGAGCATGCCGGTCGGATTGCCGAACTTGTCGCGCTGGATTTCGCCACCGGGCGGGTTGGGTGTGTCCTTGGTGTAGCCGACAGCACGCAACGCCGCACGGTTGAGCAGCGCCCGATCGTACAGGTGAAGGATGAACACCGGCGTGTCAGGCGCAGCCTGGTTGATTTCTTCGAGGGTAGGCATGCGTTTTTCGGCGAACTGGAATTCGTTCCAGCCACCCACCACTCGCACCCATTGCGGCGTTGGTGTACGCAGGGCCTGCTCCTTGAGCATGCGCAGGGCATCGGCCAGCGATGGCACACCTTCCCAGCGCAGTTCGAGGTTGTAGTTAAGGCCGCCGCGGATCAGGTGCAGGTGCGAGTCGTTCAGACCCGGGATCACCGTGCGCTGCTTCAGGTCGATGATCTGCGTGCTGTTGCCCTTGTGGGCCATGGCCTCGGCATCGCTGCCCACGGCGACGAAGCGCCCGTCCTTGATGGCCACGGCAGTGGCGGTCGGTTTTCCACGGTCGACAGTGTGCAGCTTGCCGTTGAACAGAATGAGGTCGGCGGTCATGGGATCTCCTGAAATGTCGGCATGGGCGGAATCGGTGAAGGGCAGTGCGGACCAGAGCGCGCCAGCCGCACCGAGCAGGGTGCTGTTGGCGAGGAAACGGCGGCGGCTCTTGTCGGTGGGGTCCTGGTTCATGGTGCTCTCCGTCCGGTGGTGTGATCGGGCGATTGAACGCTAGCAGTGGATCGTCCGGCGTGCGCTCAACGGCGCAGCCATCCGGCGCAGCGGCGCGTCACCCACGGCATGATGAAGAACACCACCGGGAGGATGACGCACAGGTTGACCAGCAAGTTGCTCGCCAACGGCCCGCCCAGCGGCGGCACCTTTGCGAACAGCGGCGCCAGCAACAGGGGCACCAGCAAGGTCATCGGGCAGATAACCAGATAAGTCAGCACCGCCTGCTTCCAGCGCGCAGGCTGTGTAGCTGCCGTGCTGGATGGGGTGAACCAGAACTCCGGGTCATCGTGGATACGGGTCTGGTCACCCTCCTCCAGCAGCGGCAGCACTTCGGCGACCAGGCGCTGGCGCTCCGGTGAATCGACCCAGGCACGCAGTTGTCCTGCATCGGCAAAACGCACCACGGTGGTGAACTGACCACCATTGTCGTCCGGGCGGATTACGTTCACGTCCAGATGACCCGGTTGGCGGCGGGCAACCCCGACGGTATGACGCAACCAGGTCTCGTAGTGCGCCAGGGCATCGGCCCGGACCTCGTGCTGGATCACCAGGGTGACCACGCTGCTGTTGTTCATTGCTGAATACCTGAGCAAAAGTTGACCAGGCGCCGCAGAGGGCGCCTGGCGGGGCGGCTCACTTGCCCGCGGTGAGGGCGTTGTAGCTGGTGATCAGGTTGCGGTAGTCGGGGATGTGGTTGGAGCACAGCGCGGCCAGGCCTTCGACGTCGTTGCGCCAGTCGCGGTGCAGCTCGCAGGCCACGCCGAACCAGGTCATCAGTTGCGCACCGGCAGCTTCCATCCGGCGCCAGGCGGCATCGCGGGTCATCTCGTTGAAGGTGCCGGAGGCATCGGCCACCACGAACACTTCGAAGTCCTCGGCCAGGGCCGACAGTGCCGGGAAGGCCACGCACACTTCTGTCACGACACCGGCGATGATCAGTTGCTTCTTGCCGGTGGCCTTCACCGCCTTGACGAAATCTTCGTTGTCCCAGGCATTGATCTGGCCAGGGCGGGCGATGTAGGGCGCGTCCGGGAACAGCGCCTTGAGCTCCGGCACCAGTGGGCCGTTGGGGCCTTGCTCGAAGCTGGTGGTGAGGATGGTCGGCAGGTTGAAGAACTTGGCCAGGTCGGCCAGCGCCAGCACGTTGTTCTTGAACTTGTCCGGCTCGATGTCACGGACCAGCGACAGCAGGCCTGCCTGGTGGTCGACCAGCAGTACGGCGGCATCGTCTTTGTTCAGGCGGTTGTAGGTGAATTGGCTCATGGTCGTGCTCCTTCGGATGGGTTGGGTTGTTGTCTCGACTGCATGGGCACAGATTAAAAACATTGCATTTCTTGCGGTAGATAGTGAAAAACAGCCTTAGCGTTCCTTTTTTGGAACGATGAAATCGGTGCGGTCTTGTTCGCGGGCAAACCCACTCCCATAGATGCCCCATTGCCTGGGCAACCAACCTGCTCTTTACTACCCCTCAGCCCTCCCCTAGCCCCCCGAGACCACCATGCTGGCCTTCATCCAGTCTTATCCCCTGCTGCTGGGTACCTGCCTGATCTTCCTCGACCTGCTGCTCTGGCAACTGATCCCGCTGGAGCGCCGCGCCTGGCGTATCGTCACGCGCCTGGGCATCTTCGTCATCTTCAGCGCAGTTCTGCTGGCGGCCGGCATGAGCCCGCTGCAACCGCCGCCATGGGCGGACGATGTCGCGCGCAACCTGATCGCCACGGTGCTGACCATCGGCTGGTGGCTGTTCGGCGCGCGCACGGTGACGGTGGTGTTCGGCCTGCTGATGATCGCCCGCGGCAGTCACGGCGGACGCCTGCTGCAGGATGTCGTGGGAGCGCTGATCTTTCTCGCCGCGGCCGTGGCAGCGGCAGCCTATGTCCTGCAACTGCCGGTCAAGGGGTTGCTGGCGACCTCCGGGGTGATGGCCATCGTCATCGGCCTGGCGCTGCAGAGCACCCTGGCCGACGTGTTCTCCGGCATCGTGCTCAACACCACGCGGCCCTACCAGATCGGTGACTCGATCTCCATCGACGGCACCGAGGGCAAGGTGGTGGATATCGACTGGCGCGCCACGCGGCTGATCACCGGCAGCGGCAGCCTGGCGGTGATTCCCAACTCGGTGGCAGCCAAGGCGCGCCTGCTCAACCACAGCCGGCCTGCCGACCGCCACGGAATTTCGATCAGTGTGGTGGTACCCGCCAGGATCCGCCCCAAGCGGGTGTTCGATGCGCTGGAAAAAGCCCTGCAAGGCACCAGCGCCCTGCTCCCGTCACCCGCAGCGAAGGTGTCGGTGAAAGCCTCGACACTGGAATCGGTGGAATACGAGGCCAGCGGCTTTATCGCCGACGCGGCGCACAAGACCGAAGTACGCAACCAGCTGTTCGACCTCGCCCACCGCCATCTCGAGGCCAGCGGCGTGATGTGGAACCTCGACCTCGCGGTGACCCCACGCAGCCGACAGCGTGAGCTGCTCGACGAAGTGCGGGTGTTCCGTTCCCTGAGCAGCGAGGAGCGCGATGCCCTCAGCCAGCGCATGATGGCGGTGGAGTATCTGGCCGACCAGGTGATCCTGGATGTCGGCGAACAGTCCGATCACCTGCTGGTGATCGGCAGCGGCGTGGTACAGGCAACGATCCGCAATGGCGACAAGCGGGTGGAGGCCGGGCGCATGGGGCCGGGGGAAGTGCTGGGGATCGAGGGCATCATGGACGAGGACAGCTCGTTCGCCGAATTCCGCACCCTGACCGGCTGCCTGCTGTACCGGATCGACAAGGAGCAGGTGCGCAGTTGCCTGGCCGAGCGCGGCGAAGTGGTACAGGCGTTGAACAAGCTGCAGCGCTTCAGGCTGCAGAGCCGGGAGTCACTGCTGCTGCAGAAACCGGCAGCGGTGAAGAAGGGTGGCTTCCTGAGCTGGCTGCACAAATAAACGGGCCCTTTCGCGGGCTTATCCGCGAAAGGGCCAGCGCAATCACAACACCACGCGCAAGCACTGCCCAGCGTGATACAGCGAGAAGCCCGACTCGTAGAAGGCCGTGCGCAACGAAGGCGCACTCACCGGCTTCATCGGCGAGAACGGGATCGGCAGGTGGTCGGGATCATCCTTGAGCAGAAACTCCGCAAGGGCCCGCCCAATCACCGTGCCCGTGGTATTGCCACGACCGTTGTAGCCCGTCACCGCCACCACCCCCGACGCCGGCTCGAACAGGCGCATCAGGTGGTCGGGGGTGAAGTCGATGCAACCGGTCCAGTGCACCTCCCACTCGACCTTGCCCAGCTCGGGGAAGTAATGGCTCTGGATTCGATCGGCCCAACTGCGCACGAACCAGGCCGGCTTGTTGTCGACCCGGCCCAGACTGCCGAGCAGCAGGCGACCTTGATCATCGCGGCGGATGCTGCTGAGTACGGTGCGGGTATCCCACGAGCCCTGGCCATGGGGCAGGATCCTGTCGGCCGCCGCCCCCTGCAGTGGCTTGGAGGCGACCTGGTAGTAGTAGCCGCGGAAGAAGTGCTTCTGCAAATGGCTCCAGTCGCCCTCGGTGTAGGCGCCCGTGGAAATCACCACCTTGTCGGCGCGCACGCTGCCACGGTCGGTGGCGACTCGCCAGCCGTCGCCATCACGTGTCAGGCCTTCGACCGGCGATTGCTGGAACAGCTTACCCCCCAGACGCTGCACCGCGGCGGCCAGACCCTGGGTGTAGCCCATGGGGTTGATGGTGCCAGCGCGGCGGTCGAGCAGCGCGGCGGAAATCTTGTCGGTACCGCAGTATTCCTGGCACTCGGCCCCCCGCAGCAGTTCCACGTCGGCACCCCGGCGGCGCCATTGCTCGTGGCGTGCTTCGAGGTCGGCGAGGCCCGTGGCGTTGTGCGCCATGTGCAGGTTGCCTTTGTGCTGAGCCTGGCAGTCGATGCCCAGGCGTTCGATCATGGCGAAGACTTCACCGGGTGCCTCGCCCAGCACCTTGTTCAGGCGCCCGCCCTGCTCGACGCCCAGGGTTGCCTCGACGTCGTCAGGGCGAATCCAGGTCCCGGCATTGACCAGCCCGACATTGCGCCCGGAACCGCCATGCCCAACCTTCCAGGCCTCCAGCAGGACGACCGACTTGCCCTGTTCGAGCAGGTGGATCGCCGCCGACAGCCCGGTGATTCCTGCGCCGATCACGCAGACATCGGCCGTGTATTCACCGGCCAGGGCCTGTGAAGCAACGGTCGGTTGGGTGATCGATTCCCACAGACATTCTTGACGCAGTTCGGACATGGCCCGGCTCCAGCAATATTGTTCTTGTTGCGGTTAGGGCGGCGTATCGCCCAATCGCGGGACAAGCTCGCTCCTACAGGGATCCCCATCGCCTGCGCGATCCTTGTAGGAGCGGGCTTGTCCCGCGAACCGGGGGCCAAGGCCCCCGGCCATTACATCAGTCGAACACGATGCCCTGCGCCAGCGGCAGCTCACGCGAGTAGTTCACGGTATTGGTCTGACGGCGCATGTAGCCCTTCCACGCATCCGAACCGGACTCACGGCCACCACCCGTCTCTTTCTCACCACCGAAGGCGCCGCCGATTTCCGCGCCGCTGGTGCCGATGTTGACGTTGGCGATACCGCAATCACTGCCCGAGGCGCTCTGGAAGCGCTCGGCCTCGCGGATGTCGGTGGTGAAGATGCACGACGACAGGCCCTGTGGCACTTCGTTGTTCAGGCGCAGCGCCTCTTCGAAATCATCGTAGGCCAGCACGTAGAGAATCGGCGCGAAGGTTTCGTGGCGCACCACCTCGCTCTGTGCCGGCATCTCGGCGATGGCAGGCGATACGTAATAGGCATTGGGGTACTGGTCGGCCAATTGCCGCTCGCCACCGAAGACCTGCCCACCCTCGTCGCGTGCCTTGGCCAGCGCGCCCTGCATGGCGTCGAAGGACAGCTTGTCGATCAGCGGGCCGACCAGGTTGTCCTTGCGCGGGTCGCCGATGCGCACCTTGCCGTAGGCGGCTTTGACGCGGGCGACCACTTCGTCCTTGATCGAGCGGTGGACGATCAGGCGGCGCAGCGTAGTGCAGCGTTGGCCAGCAGTACCCACGGCCGAGAACAGGATGCCGCGCACGGCCAGGTCGAGGTCGGCGCTCGGGGCAAGGATCATGGCGTTGTTACCGCCCAGTTCGAGGATGCTGCGGCCGAAGCGCGCCGCAACCCGTGGGCCTACTTCGCGGCCCATGCGGGTGCTACCGGTGGCGCTGACCAGCGGTACACGTGGATCATCGACCAAGGCTTCACCGGCTTCACGCCCGCCGATCACCAGTTGGCTGAGGCCCTGCGGCGCCTCACCAAAGGCTTTCAGGGCCTTCTCGAACAGCGCCTGGCAGGCCAGTGCGGTCAGCGGGGTCTTTTCCGAAGGTTTCCACACCACCGAGTTGCCGGCTACCAGCGCCAGCGTGGTGTTCCATGCCCATACCGCAACCGGGAAGTTGAAGGCGCTGATCACCCCAACCACGCCCAGCGGGTGCCAAGATTCACGCATGTGGTGGCCCGGACGCTCGGAGGCGATGGTCAGGCCGTAGAGCTGACGAGACAGGCCGACGGCGAAGTCGCAGATGTCGATCATCTCCTGCACTTCGCCCAGGCCTTCCTGGGTGATCTTGCCGGCTTCGATGGACACCAGCTCGCCAAGGTCAGCCTTGTGCGCACGCAGCACTTCACCAAACAGACGCACCAGCTCGCCGCGACGCGGGGCCGGTACGTTGCGCCAGGCTTCGAAGGCTGTTTGCGCCTGGTCGATGCGGGCGATGGTCTCGGCCTTGCCGAGCAATTTCACCGAGGCGATCTGGCTGCCGTCGATCGGCGTGTGAACAGGGTAGTCGCCCTGGGTGTGATCCGCGGCGGCGACGCCGAGGCGCTCGAGCAATGCAGCAACCATTGTGCTTCTCCTACATCGGGTGAAGGGTTGAAAAGGTGATGGGGATCAGTATTAATCCGATTACATTGCTGCAACAAACGACCTTTATTCCTCTTATCATTCCCCTGCGGAATGGTATCGCTGCCGTAGAGAGTGCCATGTCCAAACGCCTGGTTCCGTCGATGACGGCCTTGCAGTGCTTCGAGGCTGCCGCCCGCCACCTGAACTTCACCCGCGCCGCCGAAGAGCTGCACCTGACCCAGAGCGCTGTCAGCAAGCAGGTGGCACAGCTCGAAGAGATGCTGCGTCACCACCTGTTCCTGCGCATCCGCCGGCGCCTGCAGCTCACGCCGGCGGGCTCGCTGTACCTGGCCGAGGTCAACAAGATCCTCACCCAGGTGGACATGTCCAGCCGCTATGTCCTCACCTATGGCGAGCAGACCGAAGTATTGAAAGTAGCCACTCAACCGAGTTTTGGCGTGCGCTGGTTGATTCCTCGGCTCAAGGGCTTTGGCAAACGCCACCCAAACATCCACCTGGACATCCGCAACGAAATGGAGCCCTTCGCCCTGCTGCAGGGCTCGGCCGACGTGGTGTTCTTCTTCGGACAGGGCACCTGGCCGGGTGCGACCTGCGTGGAACTGTTCGGCGAAGAGGTAGTGCCGGTATGCGCCCCGGAGCTACTGGCCGGACAAGTGCTGGACAGCCCCGGCGCGCTGGCCGGGCAGGTGCTGCTGCAAAGCACTTCGCGGCCGGAGGCCTGGCATGAATGGTTCCTGGAACAGGGGCTGCACACCGACAACAGCTACCATGGCCCGCGCTTCGACACCTTCTACATGGCCCTCAGTGCCGCGCAGTCCGGCTGCGGCGTGGCCCTGGTGCCGCGCTACCTGGCGGCCAAGGAGTTGGCCGAGGGTAGCCTGGTGGTGGCCTGGAACCATGCCATGCCGAGCAACGGCAAGCACTACCTGGCGTTCGCCGAACATGCCGCGGAGGTGCCCAAGGTGCGGGCGTTGGTGGAGTGGATTCGGGCGCAGTTGCCAGGGTGATGCGCTGGAGCGGCCGGCCCTATCGCGGGACAAGCCCGCTCCCACAGGCACCCCGCTGGTCTCAGAGTCGGCGGGGGCCTGTGGGAGCGGGCTTGCCCCGCGATTGGGCCGGCAAATTCAATAGCAAAAGGAATGACCCTCACACTTTTTTTCGCTTGTGGACAAAGTCCATTCCCCGCTTTCATGTAAGGGTATCTACTGACCTTCAGGAAGCTAGCGATGCCCGCCCACGATTTCGTCAGCCCCGACAGCATCCGCGCGCAGTTCTCTGCCGCCATGTCGCTCATGTACAAACAGGAAGTGCCGCTGTACGGCACGCTGCTGGCGCTGGTGAGCGAAATCAACCAGCAGGTCATGGCCCAGCAGCCTGAGGTCGCCCAGACCCTGCGCTGGACCGGTGAAGTCGAACGCCTGGATCAGGAGCGCCATGGCGCGATCCGCGTCGGCACCGCCGAAGAGCTGGCGACCATCGCCCGCCTGTTCGCCGTCATGGGCATGGAGCCGGTTGGCTACTACGACCTGAGCTCGGCCGGCGTCCCGGTGCACTCCACCGCCTTTCGCGCGGTGCACGAACAGGCGCTGCACATCAGCCCGTTCCGCGTGTTCACCTCGCTGCTGCGCCTGGAACTGATCGATAACCCGCCCCTGCGCGCCTTGGCCCAGGACATCCTGGCCAAACGCCAGATCTTCACCCCGCGCGTGCTCGAACTGATCGCCCAGCGCGAACGCGACGGCGGCCTGAACGCAGCCGATGCCGAAACCTTCGTACAGGAGGCGTTGCACACTTTCCGCTGGCACCAGCAAGCCACCGTCACCGCCGAACAGTACCAGCAACTGCACGATCAGCACCGCCTGATCGCCGATGTGGTGGCCTTCAAGGGCCCGCATATCAATCACCTGACGCCACGCACGCTGGACATCGATGCGATCCAGGTCGGCATGCCGGCCAAGGGCATTCCGCCCAAGGCCGTGGTCGAAGGT